>NZ_CEZPJD010000794.1:0-3627 GCF_983059655.1 Okeania sp. | reverse complement strand
AGTGGGGGAGTAGGGGAGTGGGGGAGTAGGGGAGTAAAGTCAATTCATTGTCACGCTTAGAAAAATTGTATCCTTTGAAATTTTGAAATTTCGTACATCTTAACTAGAATTACTTAAGCAAAAATATAGGGTTGTAAATATTCTCTGACGACAAAGAATTAGCCCTGCCCTTTGAAAGGGGGGCTTAAGAATTCAGACTTCAGACTTATGCTATAACTTTTTTATTAAAATGGTATGATTAGACCACAAAGTAGGGACGTTGTCAGATATGGGATAATATTCAACAATTACCAAATAATTAATAATTAATAATTAAATAATTATGGTTTAAAGCCTCCCCTTTTAAGGGGATAAAAAGCGGTCGTTTGCGGAGCAGTCCGTTAGGATGGGATGGCGAGGTCTCCTCGCCATATCCAATCGACCAAGAGAAGAAATAATACTTCCTTATATTCAATCCTCTCGGTTTTAACCAGAGGTAATTATCAATTATCAATTATCCATTATCCATTAATGAACCCCATACTACCTTTTTTGAGATTAAACTCAGGAATATCTTGAGTTAATTGGACTTGAGAAAATAGAGAAAATGTCATTTTGATTAACCTTTTTTGATGTAAACATTCAGCTAGCTCACAGTCAGCTTTTAGCTGTTTCATAAGAATATACATTGCTAAGGTCAAGGTTAGTTTTTTTCCAATATTTTAATTCTCTTTAAATCTCTCAATACTAATTCCTGTTATAAAGACAATGAATTAATAGCTGATAGCTGATAGCTGACTGCTGAATGCTTACTTTTTGATAAAGGAGTTATCAGCTTATGAATTTAATAAAAATCTTACAAGAAAATCGTTTAATGAAAACACCTCAAGAAATCAATATATTTGAGGAAACTTTAGAAAAAATTGCTAAAAATCCTAATGATGATAATTTAAAAGACTTACATCTTATCTTAGATGATAATTGTGAACATCCTGAAATTATGTTTACTTTAGTTCATTTTTTAGAATATTTTGACCTGCAAAAACAAATACAAGCTTTTATTGAAGTTATTCCTCAATTAATGAACGCTGCACCAGAATGGGCAAAAATTATTCACTATCGAATCATTAATGATGAATCTGCTTGTAAACTTTATCAAAATAGTCTGGAATTAGCTAATCAAAAGACACCTCATTTTTTATATCAACTTTTATTAGAAAGCGTTAAAAATCATCTCAATTCATCCTCAGAGGTCATGTTAACCTAAATTGCTGTAACTGTTCTACCGAAAATGATATAAAGTGAAATCTGCTGTATTTTTTGGTCAGGAGTATTAATAATGGCCAATCCAAAATTGTTGAATTTGGGATCATGGCTACCCCGTTCTCGTGCTAATGGCCCGGGGACACAGATGGTCTTGTGGGTACAGGGTTGTCCGTTTCGTTGTTCTAATTGTCAAAATTCTGATTATTTGCAGTTTAAACTTAATCAAGTTGTAACTGTTGATAGAGTCTGGGAGGTGTTTGCACAACATTTAGATTTGGCAGGAATGTCTTTTTCTGGAGGAGAACCTTTTGCTCAAGCTTTAGCACTGGAGGAGTTGGCAATGCGGATACAAAGTATGGGTAAAACCGTAGTTTGCTGGAGTGAGTAGAGTATTACTTATACTGGGTTTCCAGTGGACAAAAATTTATTAAATTATCCATTGTTTTAGTTAATTTTATAGGTGTTTTTTATGAGTAAAGTTATTGTGATAGACGATCGCCAATTTAGTAAAACAAGCCTTGTTAAAACTTTGGCCTAAATTTATAAAAGGAGGTTTAAATGAGTGTGATAGTGATAGGCGATCGCGCCGTGGGAAAAACTCACATGGCATTGGCCTTAGCAAAGGAATATAAGGGATCGCGGGTTCGGATCAAAGATCCATCTTATCAGACACTAAGAGATAAACTTCAAAATGTTGATACTGGTGAGATGATTAGAACTACAGAAATTACAAAAACACAAGTAAAACTACAAGTTGAGTTACATAAACCTAAAATTATAGAATCAGTTTGGGTGGATACTCCAGGGGAAATGTTTAAGCCTGAATGGCAGAAAGACCATGATATTGCTTGGAATGACTTTAAGCAAGATATTGGTCAACATATAGGAATCATTTTGTTATTGCCTCCTTATCAACAAATAGTCAGCAATAATTTGCTCAACCAGGCATCCCCAGATATGACTTTAGAGCGAGACGATTTAATGAACACTCAAAATTGGTGTGATAACTTAGAGAATTGGTTAAAGTTTTTGAATAAAAATTGTAGTCGAGTAGATAACATTACTATTTGCCTGCATAAAGCTGATTTATTCTGTGGAAATCTTGAGGTTGAAGCACAAAAAACTCAGGGACATCCTGTCGATCGCCAAAGACAAGTACGCAATGGATATTTTGCTGTTGCTAAAGAAGTAATAAAGAGAAATAACCGAGAGGCAAGACCTTTTCAGTTTTTCATTACTAGCATTAGCCATCGTACTTTACTAGAAGCACCTTGGCTTTATTTAAGTCCTTTTATTCTCTATCATCGTTAAAAGTATGACTCAGATTAGTATTATTGGTACTAGAGGATGTGGTAAGACAACCTATCTTGCGGCTTTAGCTCTCTGTCCTCACCGAGATGAATACCCCGGTTTAGAAGTTACTCCCATAGGAGATGATGCAGAAGAGTTAGTAGGAATGGCAGAAGGTATTATTCGTAGGGGTCAAGCTCTACCTCCAAATAGAAAAGAAGAGGAAAGAAAAGAGTATGAGTTTGATATTAGGATACCGAAATTGACTGAGACAATTAGATTGTCAGTTAAAGATAGTTCTGGTGAATTATTTGACGACTTTGTATTTGATAGAAGATACTGGGAACCAGAAGTTGATGGTCTTGTGAATGAATTATGCCAACCTGAAGTTACAGGATGGATAGTTATGACTGATTGGATTAAGGAATTAGATACAAGAATCTATCAACCAGCTCTGAAAAATTTATTGGCAGAACTTAATGTGAGTGAAAACTATCATAAAAAAGATAAAGATATTCCTACAAAAAGGATAGCAGTTATGATGTCAAAATCTGAAAGAGGAGAAGCTTGGACGGGTCGTTTAGATCCTGGGAATGATTTGTTTAAACTACGGTTGCCAGAGACTTATAAAGAATTACAAAAAAAGATTCACCATCCTAAAAGAATTAACTTTTTTGCTTGTTCATCTTTTGGAGTTTTAGGGGATAAAAACCCACGACCAAATCGTTTAATTTCTTCTGATAATGATATGCGGGAATATGCTTATTTGCGAGAAGGAAGTGAATGGCGACCTTATGGCTTATTTTCACCTATTTATTGGTTAGTTAAGGGAAGGAGGTATTGGGATGAAAGTATGTAGTTTCAAACTTACTTAGGGTTTGCTGAAAAAGTATTTTTAAGAAGTAGGGAAGTAATTTTTCTGCCCAAGCAAGTATGAGACAAAATGTTAACTTTTTGAGCGTTTTCGACCGAAAATCTAGCACTTTTTTTAGCAAAACTTTGTTGTTAGGTGAAAAATAATTAGGAGTTGTAACTTTATGTCATCATTTTCAATTCACCAATTTTCAAGTGGTATTAGAAATCCTCATCAGA
>NZ_CEZPJD010000793.1:0-3631 GCF_983059655.1 Okeania sp. | reverse complement strand
CTACTCTAAGTGCCAAAAATAATTTTGTGGTCTACTCAAATGAAAAGCGCTGTATAAGAATAATACAGGAGTTACAAATTTTGAATTAATATTTTAGGTTGTAGCTATAGGTAAGGGCGATCGCTTCTCAGCTCGCGTGAGTGTACCGCACAAAATCGAATCTGCTGTAAGCGATTGCCTATTTCCTATTCCGAAAAAGCAGTAAGATTTTAGGCACAAATAAAATAGGAATGCTATGTATGCCAGCTAGAGATTCTTTCTACAGTGCCTTTTGTTCTGCCCTAATCAAGCAGGGATAGACAATTACCAAATAATTAATAATTAATCGGGAGTTAGGCAAAGGCACTATAATATATATAGCCTTGGTGCGTTACGCTAGCGGTTATATTGTCTGTCTTTAAGTGACTTGTACCGCTCTCAATAGAAAAGGCGGTGCGTTACGACAGATTGCTAAATCATTTTCATAATCTGAACTTATGTTGTCTAACGCACCCTACAAATTTGCTACTTTGAATGAACATTTTTTACTTAAAGGAGACTAAAATGCAACCCACTAAAAAATTATTATTTTCAATTAGAAAACTGGGGATTTATTTAACTATAATTACTGGATTAGTTATTAATTTAACCACTGAAATAGCATTGGCAGGGGTTTCATTGCAAAAGCGAGAAATTACCAGGATTGAATGGGAAAAAGGGAAAACAATGAATTGCAATGGTGAAGGAGTAGAATTTTTGATTACTGGCTCGAATATGCATCGAACATTTTATAGTCTAGCTATTGCTTGTTTAAATCCAAGTGTACAAAACCAGGCAGATTGGGTGATTTTAAGTGGAGTTGATTTTGTTTACAAAAACCGTCGCCAAGATGCTTTTATTCATAGGTTTCCTCCCAAAACTCAAAATTCCGGAGGAGAACCAAATTTATATTCATTTGCCAAATTTGTCATCGGTTATAACTGTGGTGCTGACAAGATAGATACCAGGCAATGGATATGTGAAGAGTACAGTTCGACTATTGAAAATAACGTTCTCAAAACTTTTGGTTCCCAACAGTTAAAATCGACAATAGATGAGATCCCTTTCCTGTTTAGGGATCTAGAGTGGTCAAAATATGGTACAACTAATGCTCAATAATAGAATCCAGTAGGGAATGTTTTTTTCCATTCAAAACTTTGTACTGTCCAGTTAACCAGAATAATTTAGGAAAAGTCAAGAAATTGTTCGCAATGCTTTAGCCAAAGCATCGTTATTTTCTCTGAGACCTTCATAGAAAAATAACACTTCTCCGTTAATTCCTACAGAGCGGTTATAGGCGATCGCTTCCAACAAATAATCTACACTAATTCGATAAGAGCCAACTTTAATTAAAATTCCTGGAAACACCTTGTCTAAATGACTACAAATAAACTGCTGTTTCACTAACTGTTGCACAAGAGATTTGTAACTAGCAAAGTCACGACGGTAAAGTTGAGGGTGAATAAGATCGACAATTCCTTGATTTATCCAACTGGGGTAGTCTTGTAAATATTCATTCAAACTCCACTTGTAAAAACTGGGAGCCATTGAAACCAAAAGTTCAGGCTTAATTGCTTTCACTTCCTGATGTAAACGAGTTAAAAAATTTGTCAAAATATCTGCACGCCATTGTAACCATTTGTGGTGTTTATGATTTTTGGGTGGATGACAAGAAAATTGCTGACGATAACGTTCTACTGTTTTTGCATCGTAGCCACCTTCTGAGGGAAATGCTGGCATTCGATCGTCTCCTTGGATGCCATCAATGTCATAATTTCTCACCACTTCCAATACTAGATCGATCAGAAAATTCTGCACTTGCTCATCCAAAGCATTCATCCACTCAAAACCATTTTTTACCAATAAATTTCCCCTAGAGTCACGAGCCGCCCATTCTGGTTTTTTTGCTAGAAGTAACCCTCCATTTTGTTTGTAAGAACTGACAAACCCGTATTCAAACCAAGGAATAATTTTAATACTGACTCGCCGTGCTTCTATAATTACTTCTGCTAAGGGATCGCGACCTTTGTATTGGGGGTCTATTTCTCTACCAAAAGTTGTCTGCATCAGTTGACTGGGGTAGAGAGTAAATGCTTTATTCCAGACTACTGGAAATACAATATTAAATCCTGTTTCAGCAAGAAAGTCCATTGCCTCAGCAATACTATCTCTAGAATAGAGGACTTTACTATCAACATTTGTGAGCCAGATACCGCGTAATATCATGTTCGGTTGAATAGTTATTAGACATCTCCAAAAATCAAAAATCAAATCAATTCTTATCCATAAATTATCAATTCTTCTTCCCTGTTCCCTGTTCCCTCTTTTCTGGAGATGTCTATTGTATAGTTGGATGTGTAGAGTAGGGGAGATTGATGTAATTATAGAATTATCCACATACATTATATAATCGGATTTTATATAATTCCATAAATTCATAAATTGAAGTGAGGAGTCCATCAGGAAAAGTTTGGGTTGCTCATCTCCTTTCCGTTCCAGAATACTTCGCAAACGCGCAAAGTTGACCGCTGAACTGCTAAACGCTTTTTTACAGTTACTTCTTAATCATTCTTAATGTAAATTCCGATCCATTCATTTTAATCTATAGAAATAGGCAATAAATTTCTAAATTTCTGTAGGAATTGATACGCCAAATTGTATAATTTAGTATTCGTAAGGGAATTTTAACATGAGTGTAAACCTAGCAACTCAATTGCGTGAAGGAACCAAAAAAGCTCATACAAATGCAGAAAACGTAGGTTTTGTCAAGTGTTTTTTAAAAGGTGTTGTAGAAAAGAACTCCTACCGGAATTTAGTTAAGAATCTTTACTTTGTTTATTCGGCGATGGAAGAAGAGATGCAACGCCACCAGCAACATCCCATTCTTTCCCAGGTTTATTTTGCAGAGCTAAACCGTAAACAGAGTTTAGAGAAAGACCTACAGTTTTATTATGGTGCTGGTTGGCGCGAGCAAGTTGCTCCTTCTGCTGCGGGTGAAGCTTATGTACAGAGAATTAGAGAAATTTCAGAAAAAGAACCAGAATTGTTAGTAGCTCACTCCTATACTCGCTACTTGGGAGATTTGTCTGGCGGTCAAATTCTCAAGAAAATTGCTCAGAGAGGTATGAATTTAGTTGATGGGGAAGGTACTGCTTTCTATGAGTTCCCAGAAATTTCTGATGAGAAGGCATTCAAGAATATGTATCGTCAGAGAATGAATGATTTACCTATCGATCAGGCAACAGCAGATAGAATGGTTAATGAGGCAAATGCTGCTTTTGACATGAACATGAAAATGTTCAATGAACTAGAAGGTAATTTAATTAAGGCGATCGGTGTGTTGTTGTTCAATACTTTAACTAGAAGACGTAGTTCAGGTAGTACAGAGTTAGCTACTGCTGCTGAATAATAACGGTTGATTAGTTAATATTTCTATTTTAGTAGAAAGAATACTTTTAAGTTGAGTTGTATTAAATGTTGGGGGTTTGATGGCTGTCAAGCAGTCACCAAGTCTCCAACATTTTGCTTTTGAACAGGAGTGTGAGAAGAAATAACAAAATATATAGCGCTGCGCGCAGGCAACAGGCAATAGGCAACAGGCAACAGGGGGAAT
>NZ_CEZPJD010000792.1:0-3634 GCF_983059655.1 Okeania sp. | reverse complement strand
AAAAAGAAATTGGAGAATATTTTGCGATCGAAATTGACCCAATGGTTAAAAAGATAGGGCAAATTTCAGCAAAAAAAAACTCAGTTGAAAGCTGATATCAAATCCGGTTAAACAGTTATAGAATAGACATCTCCAGAAAAGAGGCAGTAGTCAGTAGGGGAAAAGAATTGATTATTTCTGGATAATAACTGAAGTTGATTTTTGATTTTTGGAGATGTCAAATAGTTAACTATTTAGGAGTCAGGAGTCAGGAGTCAGGAGTAGAGAGAATCACAAATATTTAGGGTTTGCTGAAAAAGTATTTTTTAAGGAGTAGGGAAGCGGGGGAGTAGAGGAGTAGGGGAGAATTTTTTTGCCCAACTATGCCCTAAAAATGCGTTCCTTTTTAAGCATGAAGAGCTGAAAACTATGTACTTTTTCAATACCTAAAAAGGCATATACCTTTATCTAGTAATTATTTGAGATTTAATCAGCAAACCCTATTTAAATAATTTTTTTTATGCCTAACTCCCACAGATATGAATGGTAAAGTGAATGCAAGTGCGGGCATCTTGCCCGCGACTGGTGTACCTTACTAATATGAAATACGCTGTAAATTCGGTAGTCTTGCATAGTAATGATACACAGCAAAGAGAGACGTTACTAATGTATGGGTATGATTTGTATTTTTTGACGGTTACTAAACTATTGAATGACAAATATTTGAGATTCTTCAGTTTTTCTTTTCATACCTTGATTCAGCAACGCCTAAAGAGGAATACCTGGCACTGATAACTGATAACTGTTAACTTATAACTGAAATGACTTTTTCCAATTTCGGTTTTTCTGCTTCCTTCTCTATGACACTTAACTGTTTATTCTCAGCTAAATATTCAGCTAACTGCGCCTCAATATTCTCTTTGACAATATGACGATACTCATAAAAATGTTCTATATGAGCGCAGGTACTAATATAACGTGGCAAAATATTAGGATTATGTTTTTTAATACTAAACAAATGATGCCAAAACTTCCAACGAGTTTTCCGCTTTATTCCCTGCCGCCAGCAAATAATTAATAACGCTCGCAACTCCATCCAACTTGGCATTTTTGCAGCACCTTTATAAGTGGGGGCACCCATCATCAGAAAATGTCGATAAGTTCGGTCTAAAAATTTTTCATGGTCGTACAACTGCCAGAATGCTTCTACATACTCCTTTGCAATATTTTCTATTGGTCTGGTGGGGATAAAATTCATCAGTGTCACTTGATTAGCATTAGCACCTTTATCTAAAAGCCGACCTTCCTTCTTTAGACGATGCCAAAGTGCAGTATTAGGTAAGACTTGCAACATACTAAACATGGCAGTGGGAATAGTTGTTTCTTCCACAAATTTAACAATGCGATCGCCTGCTCCTGGTTTTTCTCCATCAAAACCGATAATAAACCCTGCCATTACTCTTATGCCAGATTTAATAATTTTCTCTACTGCTTCATTGAGAGGGTTACGATTATTTTGATATTTGTGGGTTAACTCTAAACTATCTTCATCAGGAGTTTCTATTCCCAAAAATACTGCTCTAAGATTAGAATCTACCATTAATTGCATTAATTCTGGGTCTTCTGCTAAATTAACGGAAGCTTCGGTAGTCATTTTAAATGGATATTGATGTTCTGCTTGCCAAATTTTTAATTCTTTGAGCAACAACTTAACATTACGTTTGTTACCGATGAAGTTGTCATCCACCATAAATAGAGAGCCACGCCATCCTAAATTGTAGAGGTAATCTAATTCTGCTAATAATTGTGCTGGCGTTTTGGTACGGGGTTTGCGACCATACAAGACAATAATATCACAAAATTCACATTGGAACGGACAACCACGGGAAAACTGAACCGACATAGATTCGTAATATTCCATTTCCAATAAATCAAATCTGGGAATAGGAGTAATTGTCACATCTGGTTTATTCCCATCTGCACGGAAAATACCTTGAGTTTCCCCGCGCTGAATAGCATCGATAAACATTGGCAAAGTAATTTCCCCTTCGTCCAGAATCAGAAAATCTACACCACTGTCCAGTTGCTCTTGGGGTAATGCTGTGGGATAAGGCCCACCACAGGCCACTAATTTATTGCGTTGTTTTGCTTCTCGGATTTGGTCATGAAAGTCTTCTTTTTGGACAATCATGGCCGAGAGTATTACTAGGTCTGCCCATTCCCATTCTGCTTCTGTGACTGCCCTAAGATTTCTATCGACTAATTTATATTCCCATTCCTGGGGTAAGATTGCTGCTACTGTTACTAGACCTAACGGAGGTAGCATTACTTTGCGATTTATCAGTTCCAGAATTTTTTCAAAAGACCAGAAAGATTTGGGAAATAAGGGATAAATTAATAAGACTCGCATTAAAAACTAACTCCTCACATTAGGATGAAATATCAGTTGATACAGACTCAGCCTAACTTTAACGTTATTAAGTTAATTTCGACGATTAATTAAATTAAATATTAATTATTTACTGTTTGTTGGGTTTTCCCCATTCTAGAGATGCTCCACGAAGGAATACATTAACCCAACCTAGAATCTAAGTTAATTCAAATTAGCAATAGCTTTTCGCACTTGCTCAACTTCTAATTCTAAAATTTCGTCAATTTCCTCAACAGAAAAGCCTTTTTTTAATAAACTAGGAATTACTTCCAATTTCCCTTCTATTTTTCCCTCTATTTTCCCTTCTATTTTACCTTAAGCTTTTGATTCTGCCATTAATTCCTGAGCAAAACAAGTTTTTTTCAAATCATCAATACTAAACATAGCTTCTAACTCCTGACGACTCATTTCTGATAATTTTTCTAGAACAATAGTTGAAAATATGAGAAAAAATTTGTTGGGTTTTCTCCATTCAGAGATGCTCCACGAAGGAATACATTAACCCAACCTAGAATCCAAGTTAATTCAAATTAGCAATAGCTTGTCGCACTTGTTCAACTTCTAATTCTAAAATTTCGGCAATTTCCTCAACAGAAAAGCCTTTTCTTAATAAACTAGGAATAACTTCCAATTTTCCTTCTATTTTGCCCTCTATTTTTCCTTCAGCTTTTGATTCTGCCATTAATTCTTGAGCAAAACGAGTTTTTTTCAAATCATCAATACCAAACATAGCTTCTAACTCCTGACGACTCATTTCTGGTAATTTTTCTAGAACAATAACTGACAATAAATTCAAAAATTGTAACCGATAATTTTCCTCGGTAAATTGTTGTTTTACTCGATTAATTAATACGGTTACTCTCTCCAAAAATTGTTTCTTACTTGCTACAACTAATTGAATGATTTGTACACCTAAAGGAGTTGTTTCACTCACTTCTAATTCATTCAAATAGATGCGTTTGACTAGGGGAGAATCTATACCGTTTCACGGAAGTCAGAAGTCAGAAGTTAGAAGTCATAAGTTAGATTTGAGGTGACTAAAAACTCTGACAATACAATAGTTTCAGGCAATTATTCAACATTCAAAGTTTGAAACTATTTGTGACATTCTTAAAGTGAATTGGTATCAAAAGGGTTGTACAGATTCTCTTTGTCTGTCTGTTGGCTCAATACTACGAGTTTTAAAGGTAATCATAGCACGGCATCTTAAGTCTGGTTCGTTGT
>NZ_CEZPJD010000791.1:1347-3638 GCF_983059655.1 Okeania sp. | reverse complement strand
AATTTTGCCCCCCTAGCCCCCCAACTTTGGGGGGAACAAGACAATTTGCTTCTAAAAGTCCCCCAATTTTGGGGAATTTAGGGGGCGAGCGATGTGGCAAATGAGACTTCTTTTTTCAGTTATCAGTTATCAGGTATTCAGAGGATATCTGAAAAGTTTTTTGATACTAAATTTTTCCTCCCTAACCCCCTACTTTGGGAGTAACAGAACAATTTCCTTCTAAAAGCTCCCCAATTTTGGGGAATTTAGGGTGCTTGGATTTAGCAAATAAAACTTCTTAGAAAAACTCTTAATCCTATCCGTTTTCAAGGAGATGTAATTGTTAATTATTAATTATAAATTATTAAAAATCTCTATTTACTCAATTCTAAGATTAAAAGGCAAACGAGTATAAATTCCATAAGGATCATTCATCGCTCTCAAACTAGTTAACTCCTGCTGCAACTTTTGAAATTCTGCTGTCAATGGATCTACCGGAGAAGTCGATATTTCAGCTTCCACACCAGAAAGACTACGGAAAATTCTTTGCTCCAAACTACGAGACTTAGGATATTCTTCAACTTTCCAACTATCTCCCAATTCTGCTTTTTCTGCAGCAAACTTAATCGCACCCTCTATTCCAGTAATCTCATCTACCAAACCTAATTCTTGAGCATTAACACCAGACCAAACTCTACCTTGAGCAATTTCAGCTACTTTCTCCTTTGGTAAATTACGAGCAGTTGCTACATTTGTAATAAAACGCTCGTAAATTGAATCCACCATATTTTGAATTAAGGCTAACTCGTCCTCAGTTTTAGGACGAGAATTATTATTCAGATCGGCAAATTGACCAATTTTTACTGTATCCCAAGTAATGCCATTTTCATTGCCCAGCTCTTGAATATTGAACAAAACACCAAAAACTCCTATTGAACCTGTAATAGTAGTGGGTTCAGCGAATATTTTGTCTGCATTCATGGAAATCCAATATCCACCAGAAGCAGCTGTATTACCCATAGATACAATTATGGGTTTTTGCTTCCTTATCAGTTTGACTTCTCGAGCAATAACTTCTGATGCTGAAGCACTTCCACCAGGGCTGTTTACTCGCAAAACTACAGCCTTAACTTTGTCATCAAGCCGCAGTTGTCGCAATTCTTTTGCTAGGCGATCGCCTCCTATTTGTCTGGGAGTACCCGTACCATTAACTATTTCTCCCTCAGCGTAAACCACAGCAATTTTATTTTTACTATTAACATCTCCACTGGCAACTTCTGTAACTTCTGGCACTCTACTATAATTGCTGAGACTAATTTGTGTGAAAGTTTTGTCATCTTCTTCTTTGCCCGTTAACTCTTTGAGTTCACTTAGCACTTCATCATAATAATCAACTCGATCTACTAATTTACTATCTTTCGCAGCATCCCCCATCAAAATACCCTGCTCGTTGGCGATCGCCTGTAACTCCTGTATTGTTAACCCACGACTGGGAGCAATTGTTTGCAGGTATTTACCCCAAATATCCTGTAACAACTGGAGAGTTTGCTGTCTGTTTTCCGGGCTAATTTCTTGTCGGATAAAAGGTTCAACTGCAGACTTATATTTACCTACTCTCGTTACTTGTACTCCAATACCAAATTTATCAAACGCTCCAGCTAAGAACATAGTCTGTGAACTTAAGCCATTGAATTCTATGGCGCCGAGAGGGTTAATGACAATTTCATCTGCTACCGAACCTAGATAATATTCTCGCTCTGTCCAGTTTACGTCGTAGGCAATGATTTTTTTGCCTGTTTCCCCGAACCGTTGAAGTGCCTGACGTATTTCTTGTAGATTTGCTAGTCCTGTTCTTCCTGGCATACTGCTACCTTTAATGTAGAGACCGATTATTTTTTCGTCTTGGGCAGCAGCATCAAGAGCATTAATTGTTTTTCGGAGAGTAATAGTTGCAGGTTGGTCACCAGAGAGAGCTTCTTGGAGTGCTTCCCCGGTGCTGGAAATGGGACTGGTATCTGTAATATTGGTAGCGAGGTCGAAAACTAAGATCGATTTATCTTTAACTTGTGGGCCAATGTCTTTGGCCTTACTCGCGATGGAGCCAACAATAAATATTAGTCCGCCAAATCCTAAGCCGACAATTAGAGCAATTCCTAGTAAACTGCCAATCAAGCTGGCAAAAGTATATTTGAAGAAGTCTTTCATGTTTTCAGGTGGTAGGTTGTAGGTGGTAGGTTTTGGGCTTTAGGTGGTAGGCAATAGTCAAAGCAGGGGCGGGTTCGGTGTTAAGTTAATTGCTCAACATTAAATTT
>NZ_CEZPJD010000791.1:0-1247 GCF_983059655.1 Okeania sp. | reverse complement strand
GTTAAGTTAATTGCTCAACATTAAATTTAGATAAACCCGCTCCATGCCCCACTGTGTCAGTCCAGTAGTATACTAACTTCTGACTTCTGACTTCTGACTTTTGACTTCTAACTCCCTATTCCCTCTTTTCTAGACTGCCAGATTTTTTCAGTTCAGATAAATTAGCATTGCCTGTACACAATAGGACTGTTGTAATTTCTGCTATTAAAATATCTACTAATATATTTAGAGATTCTTCTGATTCAGCTGCAGCTTGAAGGAATGGCCAAGCTAGCCCACTGAGGTCTGCACCCAGAGCGATCGCTTTTGCCACATCCACCCCATTCCGCAAACCTCCAGAAGCAATGAGGGGAATGTCTGAGTTGAAGGTGCGGATGTCAGTAATACATTTTGCTGTTGGTATACCCCAGTTGGCAAAAGTTTCTCCTAACCTACGCTGACGTATATCTGTTGCTCTTTCCCCTTCAATTTTTGCCCAAGAAGTCCCCCCAGCTCCAGCTACGTCAATTGCTGCTACTCCAGCATCTATTAATTTTTGAGCCATTGTTCCGGAAATGCCATTACCGACCTCTTTGGCAATAACTGGCACTGGCAACATATAGCATAATTTTGATATTTTGTCAAATAATCCACGAAAATTTGTATCACCTTCAGTTTGAATACACTCTTGCAAAGGATTAAGATGAAGAATCAGAGCATCTGCTTGTAAGATGTCGATCGCTTGTTGACACTGCTCTATACCATAATCATAATTTAGTTGAACTGCCCCTAGATTAGCAAATAGCAGAATATCCGGAGCGAGCGATCGCACAGCAAAAGTATCAGCCACTTGGGAATTTTCCACCGCCACTCGTTGTGAACCCACTCCCATTGCTATTTTATATTTTTGAGCAACTTTGGCTAACCGATAATTAATCATTTTTGCTTGTTCAGTGCCACCTGTCATCGAAGATATCAACAATGGCGCACCTAATTGTTTTCCCAGAAAAGTAGTGTTTGTGGTTATTTCGTTGCGGTTTAGTTCTGGTAAACAACAATGGGTAAAACGGTAGCGGTCTAAACCATTAGTAATGTTGTGAAATTGGACATCTGATTCCAGACAAATTCTGAGATGGTCTGCTTTGCGGGTTTGAGTTTGGGAGTTTGAATTCATCAGTTATTTAGTAAGCATTCAGCCGTCAGCCATCAGCTATCAGCTATTACTTTTAGTTAGAGCTGACCGCTAATAGCTCTTTGCAGAGCATTTC
>NZ_CEZPJD010000790.1:0-3638 GCF_983059655.1 Okeania sp. | reverse complement strand
TCAGCCTTAAAATCAACCTTAACAAGAATTTTTTCACCTGATGCAGATAAATTAATTTGATTAACAATGAAATTCAGATTTTCATCAATAGATAAAGACTTACCCCTAACTTTAGATTGAAGAGTATTATTCAATTCATCAACAGAAACTTGCACAGGTAAATTTATTAAAAACTTATCTATTATCTGCTCTTGAATAGTGAGATTAGGTAACGGTTTAAAATTAATAAAAGGAGCTTCTTTACATATACAAGTATCGACAAACATCTTAATAGCAATTCCAGACTGAACATTTTCACCATCACTCAAATCAAACTCCTTAAAACTAACATTCTGTGGTTCAGTTTTAATCCAAATTGAAGGGTCTTGATTTACTCTTTCTGACAAATGCAAATTATTCCATTGTTTTGTGACTTCTGCCTTTAGGTTTAAATTTTTAACAATTTCAGCGATTAATTTAGGCTTGTCTTTATTAATAGCCTTATCCACCTGTTTTTTCAGAAGACTACGAATACTAATAGTGCCAATATTTTTTATCGGTACTTCTGCCTTAGTTAAATTAGTCGATACATTTAGATTCGGTTGAATATTCCATTCATTATCTATTCCTAAAGAAAGATCGCCAAAAATTGTACCTACAATATTTGTCCGCGCACTAACTGGAATCTTAGTAAAATGTAAATTTATTTTCCCCTTTATTCTTGCAGTTCCTGATATCGGTATTGAAAAATTTATCAAATTACTTTTAGTACCAATACTCAAATCTTGGCGATTAATTTCGTAGGTAAGATTATCATTAGAGAGCAAATCCGTAGGGTCAGATTCTGTGCCCACAAAAGTCTGAGGAATATTCAGGTTTAATTCTTTCTCAATGTTAGATAAAGGAATTTTTACAGGTAGATTTAATATACTTTCACTACGTTCAACTTGTAATGTATTAACTGATGTCAAGTCCGGCAATTTAGGTTGAATATCTATTCCTTTAAAAGCTGCTCTCGAAGAAAAAATAATCATAATTAGTACTAATATCATTAAAATAGAAAATTTTATTATTAGTGGAATAGTGATTTTTTTCATTGATTTGATTGACATAAACTTTGAATGGAATTACAAGGTTTGTTTTTTACAATTTACTAGCTAATAGCTGAATCATATTTATCTTTCTAATAGCACTTGTTTTTCACCTTCCATATAAAAGCATCATCTAAATTAGAAACTTATTTTATCGGAAATAAAGATTAGTCTATAAAAATAATTAAAAGTTATTTTTGCACAGTATTCCGCAGGTAAATAAAAATTATTATCTCAACTTAGTAAATGATTATTACATTCAAAACCTATCTGCACAGAATTACTAAGTAAAAAGTGAATACTGAATACTTAATACTTACAATAAAAATTTGACAAAATAGAACATTTTTGAATAAGATATCTTATTTCCTTGTTCAGTATTGGCAAAGAATTAAAAGTTTTCTGAGTGGAAAAACTCAGAAAGTCAACTAATCTGAAGCAAATAGAAGAAATTATCTCAAATCATGTCAAAAGAAACATTCGACTTTGTTATCCCGCTCTACAAAATTCGTTGGAATACCCAAGCTGTTTTAGAAGGAATTACTCATCACTACAAACCTCGGGCCATCCATATAATAGCCCCAGAAAATGAAGCTATATCCCTAGAGCAAAAGGTAAAGGAATGGCAAGTTGCTCCCGTCTATAACCACAAAGAAGAATTATTTTTTCAAAATAGTGGTTTGACAAAAGAAGCAATTTGCTCAGAGCTGGACTTAGGTAAATCACTATATAATCCTGGTTGGTTTTACCAACAATTATTAAAACTTGGTGCTAATGAAGGTATTGAAAATTTGAGTGAATGGTTTGTTGTCTGGGATAGCGATTTACTTCCAGTCAATACTTGGCCACTAATCAGTAGCGATCGCCAAACTACAGGACACACATTTGCACTTCTTCAAGATAATAGATATGGTAATCCTCATATTGTATCGAAGTGGGCTGGATGGATTACTTCGGTATTGGGGGTTGAGCCACTGACAGATAAAAATGCTACTTTTGTTCCACATCATATGTGGTTTAAGCAGGAGCATCTGGAATCTTTTAAACAGCAAATTAAAAACTATTTTCAATCTGAGGATAATTGGTTGCTGTTGATGATGCGCTCTGCGAATAAGTTTGAAACTTTTAGTGAATACTGGTCTTACACTTCATGGGTAGCTGCGAAAGCTCCTACTGACTTGGCCTTCCATCCCTATGAAAATTACGGAGCTACTACTGAGAGATTCTTTGATGACGGCACTGGTCTATTTTCTACTTCACTCAGGAGTTATAACTCAAGGGTATTTTCTCATGAAATTAATAGTTACCAATCTATAGTATCTCATCAGATTTTCTTTTCTCCTTCATATCAGGAAGTAGAATCTTTTATTGCAGAGAAATATGACTCAGACCATCTTCCTTCATCTTTATCTTTTGAAAGTAGTCCGCGACATCTAAAGAAAGATCGAAAAAACACTCATATTGAAGAGCAACGTTCTCCTTGGAACCCCCGCAAGTTTAAATCTGACTTATATTTAAATCTGGGATGCGGAGCAAGACATCTAGATGGTTACATTAATGTAGATAAGTTTGGAAGTCCTGATGTTACCTTAGATTTAGAAACATTCCCTTGGCCGTGGGATGATAATAGCGTGGAAGAAATTGAAATGAGTCATGTATTGGAGCATTTAGGACAACAAACAGAAATCTACCTCAAAATTATTCAGGAAATATATAGAGTATGTAAGCTAGGGGCTAAGGTGCATATTAAAGTACCTCACCATCGCCACGATAATCTTTTACACGATCCTACTCATGTACGTCCAATCACACCCTATGGTTTAAGTATGTTTTCTCAAAAACTAAACCAGGAGCGACAGGCTAAAGGATATCCTACTACACCACTAGGTATGTATTTAGGTGTGAATTTTGAGTTGGCAGAGGTTCGTTATCTTCCTAGTGAATTTTGGTATGAACGCGAGAGCGATCGGGTTAATGATACAGAGTATCTCTTGGAACAGAGTGCTTTATATAATAATCTTATTCAAGAGGTGGATATGATATTAGTGGCAATCAAGTGAAATAGATTTTGCTCCTATTTTACTGTTGTTGCTCATAGCCACCTTCAACATTTTGTGAGCCTCCATAACTGGAGAGTGGAGGGAAGGTTGCTTGTTACCTACATACCTCTATCTCCATTTTTTGGTGGCGTTCAGAATGATTTGTACCAGGGTGGAAGTATCTTAACTCAAACGTTATAGTTTTACTGATAGCTACTTTCAACATTTTGTGAGCCTCCATAACTGGAGAGTGGAGGGAAGGTTGCTTGTTACCTACATACCTCTATCTCCATTTTTTGGTGGCGTTCAGAATGATTTGTACCAGGGTGGAAGTATCTTAACTCAAACGTTATAGTTTTACTGATAGCTACTTTCAACATTTTGTGAGCCTCCATAACTGGAGAGTGGAGGGGAGGTTGTTTGTTACCTACATACCTCTATCTCCATTTTTTGGTGGCGTTCAGAATGATTTGCACCAGGGTGGAAGTATCTCAACTCAAACGTTATAGTTTTACTGATAGCCACTAGC
>NZ_CEZPJD010000789.1:0-3643 GCF_983059655.1 Okeania sp. | reverse complement strand
ACTCCCCCGCTCCCCTACTCCTTAAAAAAGACTTTTTCAGCAAGCCCTAATTATTTTTAGGATTTTGTAACTGGTCAGTTATTTCCGCCATCCTCTATTAGTACATATTCAGCATTTTGTCAATCAATGTAACAAAAAATTTTGAATTTCTTATCGAATTGTATCAAATTAACACTTTACTCTACCTTTTATTAACATTTTCTGGTAAATATACCCATTAAGTATCAGCAATTATCCTCAAGGAGCAATACTTAATGTTCACATCCGTTAAACCCACCGTTCGCCACATTGTCCCAGAAGACCTAAAAGGGCGATCGCTCTTAAAAGTTGTATATATCGTTTTAGAAGCACAATATCAGAGTTCTCTCTCAGCAGCAGTGCGCTCTATCAACGAAAAAAGTCCTAATTTGGCCATAGAAATTAGTGGCTATTTAATAGAAGAATTAAGAGACCCACAAAATTACGAAAATTTTAAACGAGAGGTTTCCGAAGCTAACATCTTTATCGCTTCCCTAATTTTCATCGAAGACTTGGCCGAAAAAGTAGTGGAGGCTGTTACCCCCCACCGCGATAAATTGGACGCTGCTGTTGTTTTTCCCTCCATGCCTCAAGTGATGCGCCTGAATAAAATGGGAAGTTTCTCAATGGCGCAACTAGGTCAGAGTAAAAGCGCGATCGCTCAGTTTATGCGGAAGCGGAAGGAAAAATCTGGTTCTTCTTTCCAAGATGGAATGTTGAAGTTGTTGCAAACTTTGCCGAAAGTTTTGAAATATATGCCTATTGATAAGGCGCAGGATGCTAGGAACTTTATGCTTAGTTTCCAATATTGGTTAGGGGGTTCCTCGGAAAACTTGGAAAATTTCCTACTGATGTTGGCAGATAAATATGTTTTTAAAGACAAGAAGAATAGTTCTCTCCAATATGTCGATCCAGTTGTTTATCCAGATATGGGTATCTGGCATCCCCTCGCACCAAAAATGTTTGAGGATGTTAAAGAGTATCTCACCTGGTACAACAGTCGCAAAGATATTTCTGAAGATTTAAAAGACCCCCTCGCTCCCTGTGTTGGGTTGGTATTGCAGCGTACCCACTTAGTTACGGGAGATGATGCTCACTATGTTGCTATGTTGCAAGAATTGGAAGCAATGGGAGCGCGAGTTGTACCTGTATTTGCTGGAGGGTTAGATTTTTCTAAACCAGTCGATGCTTATTTCTGGGAAGTTGCTGCTAAAGGAGTTGAACCTACACCATTAGTAGATACGGTTATTTCTTTGACTGGTTTTGCACTGGTAGGGGGACCTGCTAGACAAGACCATCCGAAAGCTATTGAATCGCTGAAACGGTTGAACAGACCATATATGGTAGCTTTACCTCTAGTTTTCCAAACTACCGAAGAATGGGAAGAAAGCGAACTTGGTCTTCACCCCATACAAGTAGCTTTGCAAATAGCTATTCCCGAATTGGATGGAGCGATCGAACCTATTATTATGTCTGGTCGTGATGGAGCAACCGGAAAAGCGATCGCTCTCCAAGACCGCATCGAAGCTGTTGCTCAACGGGCTATGAAATGGGCAAGTCTCAGACGCAAACCTAAACTCGACAAAAAAGTAGCCATTACTATTTTCAGTTTCCCACCAGATAAAGGAAATGTGGGTACTGCTGCATATTTAGATGTATTTGGTTCTATCTATGAAGTAGTAAAAGCACTCAAAGGTAATGGTTACGATATCCAAGACTTGCCAGACTCCGCAGAAGAATTGATGAAGCAAGTCATTCACGATGCTACTGCTCAATATCAAAGTCCGGAACTCAACATTGCTCACCGGATGTCGGTCGAACAATACGAACGTTTAACTCCATACTCGGAAAGGTTGCATGAAAATTGGGGACCACCTCCAGGAAACTTGAATAGCGACGGCGAAAATTTATTAATCTACGGTAAGAGTTTCGGAAACCTTTTTATTGGAGTACAACCAACATTCGGTTATGAAGGCGACCCAATGCGGTTATTATTCTCCCGTTCCGCAAGTCCTCATCATGGTTTTGCTGCTTACTATACCTATTTAGAACAAATTTGGAAAGCTGATGCGGTGCTGCATTTCGGTACTCACGGTTCTCTAGAATTTATGCCTGGTAAACAAATTGGAATGTCTGGAGAGTGTTATCCAGATAATCTCATTGGTAGTACTCCCAACATCTATTATTATGCTGCCAATAATCCTAGCGAAGCTACTATTGCCAAACGTCGGAGTTATGCTGAGACTATTTCTTACTTGACTCCCCCTGCGGAAAATGCTGGTTTATATAAAGGTTTGCAGGAATTGAACGAATTAATCGGTTCTTATCAAACTCTCAAGGATAGCGGACGGGGTATTCCCATTGTCAACACCATCATGGATAAGTGTCGGATGGTGAATTTAGACCAAGATATTATCCTGCCAGAAAAAGATGCTCAAGAATTGACCGCTGAAGAACGAGATAACATTGTTGGGGATGTTTATCGTAGGTTGATGGAAATTGAGTCCCGGTTGTTGCCTTGCGGTTTGCATATTATTGGTAAACCTCCTAGTTCTGAAGAAGCGATCGCTACTTTGGTAAATATTGCTAGTTTAGACAGAGAAGAGGAAGGGATAACTGGTTTACCTCGAATTATTGCTAATAGTCTTAACCGCGATATTGAGGAACTTTACCAAAATAATAATAAAGGTATTCTTGCCGATGTTGAGTTACTGCAAAAAATCGTTGAAGCGACTCGCAGTGCTGTAGCTGCATTAGTTCATCAACAAACTGACGCTGATGGTCGAGTTTCTATGGTCAGCAAACTCAATTTCTTCAACATGAGGAAAAAAGCTCCTTGGATAGAAGCTTTGGATGAAGCTGGTTTTCCTGATGTTGATGCGGAACTTATTAAACCTCTGTTTGAATATTTGGAATTTTGCTTGGAGCAGGTTTGTGCTGATAATGAATTAGGTTCTCTGTTACGAGCGTTGGAAGGGGAATATATTTTACCCGGACCTGGTGGCGACCCTATTCGGAACCCGGATGTTTTGCCTACTGGTAAAAATATGCACGCCCTCGACCCCCAGTCTATTCCTACTGCTGCTGCTGTTAAGTCGGCAAAAATTGTGGTTGACCGTTTATTGGCACGGCAAATGCAGGAGAATGGTGGACAATATCCAGAAACTATTGCTGTTGTATTGTGGGGAACTGATAATATCAAGACTTATGGCGAGTCACTTGCTCAAGTAATGTGGATGGTAGGTGTGAAACCTGTACCTGATGCTTTGGGTCGGGTGAATAAGTTGGAATTAATTCCATTGGAGGAATTAGGTCGTCCTCGTGTTGATGTAGTAATTAACTGTTCCGGTGTATTCCGAGATTTATTTATCAATCAAATGAATCTTTTGGATAAAGCTGTGAAAATGGCGGCAGAAGCAGATGAACCGGAAGAGATGAATTTTGTCCGGAAGCACGCTCTGAAGCAAGCGGAAGATTTAGGGGTAAATTTACGTCAAGCTGCAACGCGGGTATTTTCTAATGCTTCGGGTTCTTATGCTGCGAATGTTAATTTGGCAGTAGAGAATAGTACCTGGGAAGATGAGTCAGAATTACAGGAAATGTATTTGAAGCGCAAGTCGTTTGC
>NZ_CEZPJD010000788.1:0-3654 GCF_983059655.1 Okeania sp. | reverse complement strand
TTTTAACTATTTTTATTTATTGCTAATTTTATTAATTAAAAATGAATAGCAATAAAATTTGATCTTACTTATTTCTTCTTCCAAATTAGTTATCATTTATCAATAACTTGACATTTATTACTTTCCTTGTATAATTATTAAATGTCTCATAAACTTTAAGAGAACTGCACAATATGATATCAGAAGTGACATTAATTATTTTTATGTGAGGTAAAACATGAAGAACAAACTAATTATTATCATATTTAGTATTATATTTTCTTTAATTAATCCTGGGGTTGCTCGGTCACAGTCTGTATTACAAGAAATCCAACAAACTGGAGTCCTAAAAGTCGGAATGAGAAAAGATGCGGCTCCTTTTGGTTATGTTTCTGGTAACAATTGGGAAGGAATTTGTATAGAATTAATAAATGAATTTAAGGAAGATTTAGAAAAAAAATTAAACAAAACTATTAACCTAGAAAAATTAGAAACTATTCTAGATGAAGATTCAGAAAAAGGTCGTCATAGTAGTGTAGCTAATAAACGAGTCCATCTAGAATGCGGTCCTAATACTATTAGAAAAAAACCACCAACAGGAGTCATTTATTCCGAACGTTTCTTCACCACTGGCACATATTTAATGATGAAGCCAGACAGAAGACTAACAGTTAATCCTGATGGATTTATGGAAGGAATTTTAATCGGAGTTTTGAATGATTCTCTCACACAAAAATTTATTGATAGTCGATACCAACTGGCAGATCAAAAGGTTTATCAAGGAGCATCGGGTCGAGAAACTGCTGTTAAAGATGCTATTGCAGGTACAATAGATGCCTTTGCCAGTGACGGCATTTTGTTAGTAGGAGAAGCTTTCCGGGAAGGATTAAAGGAAGCTCAATATTCAATACAGCCAAATCAACCACTTACTTGTATTTCATACGGCATGATTTTACCCGCCAATGATTCAGAGTGGCAAAAAACAGTCAATGAGTATATTCGCATTAAACTTTCTATTAGTCGAATTACAGATGTTTTAACCAAATTAGCAGGAGCAACATCTCCATTTATAGGCGTGACTATTTCTGCTGCTGATAAATGTAGTGGGTTATAGAACCCATTTTATAGCTATCTATTTATATAGTTAAAGATGTGGAGTAGGGAACTAGGGGAGATGAGATAATTTTTCGGTTGCGTTGCATTTTCATGAGTCGTGCATTGTCATTAGACCTCTCCGGAAAAGAGGGTAGTAGGGAGTAGGGGGGAAAGAACAACTTGCTATTCCCTGTTCCCTGTTCCCTGTTCACTATTCCCTGGCGCTATAACGATCAAAAAGTGCATTTAGCCTCTAAACTAGATTCAGGAATCTATATATTAGGAGGGTTAGCTTTGACTGAAGATAATAACTATTCATCCTCTTCCATAGCTACTATTTCTCGTCAAGAATTACGGGAGTTAGTTAGATCGCAACTTCAAGCTCTGCTAGAACAAGATAACTTATCTGGGGCTAAAGCCATGTTAGTTCCTGTACAACCCGCCGATATTGCCGAAGCGATCGAAGGTTTACCAGAAACAATGCAAGTCATAGCATTTCGCTTGCTTTCTAAACATGAGGCGATCGAAGTCTATGAGCAACTGGACTCCAGCGTACAACAGTCTCTGTGCGAAAAGTTCAAACGTCAAGAAGTTATAGATATAGTTGATAAAATGTCACCTGACGACCGTGCTAAACTATTTGAAGAATTACCCGCAGCCGTTGTCAGGCGTTTATTAGGTCAACTCAGCCCCGCCGAACGCCAAGCCACCGCCCAACTTCTCGGTTACAATTCCGGAACAGCAGGACGAATAATGACTCCGGAATACATCTCTCTTAAAGAAGAATATACAGTTTCTCAAAGTTTAGAACGTATTCGTTCATTAGCTCACGTTACCGAAACAGTTTATTCTCTATATGTAACTGACACTAACCGTCATCTTACAGGTATTTTGTCATTGCGAGATTTAGTCACTTCTCAACTAAACCAAACTATCAGTGAAATTATGAGTCGTGATTTTGTCTCCGTGCAAACTGGTACCGATCAAGAAGAAGTTGCTCGTATTATTCAGCGTTACGACTTTCTGGCAATACCAGTAGTAGATAGCGAACAACGACTGGTGGGTATCATTACCATTGATGATGTTCTCGATATTTTGGAACAAGAAACTACTGAAGATATTTATGCTTTAGGTGGGGTGCAGTCTGAAGGTGATAACTATTTCCAAGTCAATTTGTTTACTGCTGCTCGCAGAAGAGTAGTCTGGTTATTTGTGTTACTGCTGACAAATAGTGTTACGGGTGGAATTATTACAGCGCAAGAAGATATTCTACAAAAAGTAGTTGCCTTAGCAGCGTTTATTCCATTATTGACTGGTACTGGTGGAAATGTAGGGGCGCAGTCTTCCACTGTTGTCATTCGGGGTATGAATACCGATGAAATCTGGAAAATTGGGCCATTGAAAGTGATTCTGCGTGAAGCTGCCGCTGGTGCAATACTTGGGAGTGTTCTCGGTTTGTTAGCGACTGTTTGGGCTTGGGTGTTTATTGTCAATGGTAATTTAGAAGTTTCAGTGACAGTGGGTATAAGTTTGCTGGCAATCTCAATTTTGGCTTCTGTAGCTGGTTCGTCTTTGCCATTCTTATTTCGCTCATTTGGGTTAGATCCGGCCTTAATGTCAGCACCTTTTATTACTACTGCTGTGGATGTTCTCGGCGTTCTGATTTATTTCAATTTGGCACGAGTAATTTTACAAATATGAATATGACTTATATTATGTACAGATTTATAATAACCAAACTACTGGAATGTCATACACGCTCTTTAACTTCTTAACTCTAAAATGGGAGTAGTTTATATAGGCGATCGCGCCGTCGGCAAAACTCATTTCGCATTAGAATTGGCCAATCCCCAAGGAAATTATGTCCAGGTTTCTTTAGTCAATCAAAATTATCAAAATCTCCAGGCAAATTTACTTAATTTAGATGGCACTGCTAAACCTACTCAAAGTATTGAAAAGCGTTCTTTGGATGTTAAAGTTAGACTTTCTACTGGTATTAGTAAAATTCTTGTAGATTGGATAGATTCTCCTGGGGAATTATTTCGTAGGTCATGGCAATCTGAGCATATTAATGAATGGCAAGATTTTAAAGAAACAGTGGGTAAAAGTGAAGGAATTTTTTTAATTGTTCCTCCCTATCGAGAAATTTTACAGCCTCACATTGACCAGGAAAATTATATTACTCAGCAACAATGGTGCAATAGATTTAATCGTTGGACTGAGTTTTTTATTTATGATTGTCCTCAAGCTCGACGTATTGTAATATGTCTGAATAAAGCCGATTTAATTGATTGTAATCTTGAGCAAGAAATTGCTAAATTGGCTTATTTACCTCATGGTTCTAGTATGAATTGGCTGCAACGTCATAATTATGTAGTTAATCGTTATTTTTTACCACTAAAAACACAGTTAGAACAGATAAATAGCAGTCGTTCAGGTTTATCTGTTAGGTGTTTTATTACCAGTATTTATCACCGTAGTTTATTAGAATTACCTTGGATTTATTTAGCTAGTTATTTAGGTTGAGAGAAGGAAGAGGGAAGAGTTAATAATTAATAATGAATAATTAATAATTAATAA
>NZ_CEZPJD010000787.1:0-3658 GCF_983059655.1 Okeania sp. | reverse complement strand
AAAGCAATAGGTACATTTTGCTTCAACATTTCAGCTAATAAATTACTAATCTCTATAGGTTCAACTTGAGAAAATAAATCTTCTGTTTCTATAATTTTCAAATTAAACTCAGCTTTGACTTTTTTTAAATCAAAATCACTATATGACATTTTACCTACCCCTGATTTACTCAATCAGAATTTTCCGATTAATTACAAATAATTTTATATCCTCAACTATACTCTTAATTACCCATAAAACTTCCTGTAAAAAACTGATAACTGAATAACTGAAGAGGTACACCCACGCGAGCAAGATGCTCGCACTGGGAAAATTAAATTATTAATATCTGTACTTGAGATACTTGGAATATGCTGTAATTTTTCCATGAATTACAAATAGTTTTATATCTAAAATTATACTCTATAATTACCAATCAAACTTCCTGTAAAAAACTGATAACTGATAACTGATAACTGATAACTGAAATGACGCGAACTCCCCACGACCAATTTGCCAAACAATATTTAGAAGAATTACTAACCTTATTAGGTAAAGTAGAAACCAGTCGCGATGTTGCCAGCGAAGTCCGGGAAATAGACGTATATTTTATCTTATTTTCAAGGATAGGTAATAATTAATTATTAATTATTAATTATTCATTATTCATTGTTGAAGAGCCATTTCGCAATCAACCACAACGACTAGAAATACTAGACTGTCAAGCCAAACTTAACTTTGTTATTAACCAACAAAAACGTAAAGCTAGACGAGAAAACACTCCCTATTCTGAAGCTAAATGGCCTCTATTGTGGATTTTGTCCCCCTCTTGTTCGGCCAGAATCATTGATGGTTTTGGCGCTAAAATAGACTCAAGCGGTCAATGGCCTACAGGTATTTATTTTTTGCCAGATTTTCAAAACACAGCAATAGTAGCCATTAATCAATTACCAATTAACCAGGATACTCTCTGGTTGCGGGTATTGGGAAAAGGTCAGACACAAGAGCAAGCCATTTTAGAATTGGAAGCTTTACCAAAAGGCAACTCACTTCGGGAAAATTTGACCGAGCTTCTGGCAAGCTGGCACATCACAATTCAAGTAAGAGACAATATAAATGAAGATGACCAGGAGTTACTAATGAAACTATCACCTGTTTATTTACGTTGGCGCGAGGATACCTTAGAGGAAGGTATCCAGCGAGGTGTCCAACAAACGGAACAAAAGATAAAGCAAATGATTGAAAATTTACTCAATGCTCGGTTTGGTTCCCTAGACTCAGAAGTATTGGCCATTATCGAGCCGATGTTGGGGTTGTCTCCAGAGGAGTTGACTCCTTTGTTATTAACTGCTTCGCGAGAGGAGTTGTTGGAGAGGTTTAGTGAGTAGTTACTGATAGGAGTTACTGATGAAGCGATCGCCTGTTTATTTACGTTGTCGCGAGGATACCTTGGAGGAAGGTATCCAACAAGGCGAACAAAGGATAAAGCAGCAAGTGATTGAAAATTTACTCACTTTCCGGTTTGGTTCCCTGGACTCAGAACTATTGGCCATTATTGAACCAGTTTTGCTGTTGTCTCCAGAGGATTTCACTCCTTTGTTATTAACTGCTTCGCGAGAAGAATTGCTGGAGAGGTTTGGTGAGTAGTTACTAACCAAAATAATAAGGTTTTATGTCTCCTTTTTTAAGGAGATAAAAAAAGAAAATTCTGTATTCTAAGTTTCCCTATTGCAGGAGTTACTAATAATTGAAATGACTAGGAGTTACTAATGGAGCGATCGCCTGTTTATCAACGACGTTGGCGCGGGGAGACCTTTGAAAAAATTCGCCTAGAACTTTGGAAAGAAGGTTTTGAAAAAGGCTTTAGAGAAGGTTTCCAAAAAACTCAACAAGAACAAATAAAAGAACTGATTAAAAGTTCATTCAATTTCCGGTTTGGTTCTCTAGATTCAAAGTTGTTGGCTATTATTGAGCCTATGTTGCTGTTGTCTCCAAAGGAGTTAGCTCGTTTATTATTGAATGCTTCGCGGGAGGAATTATTGGAGAGGTTTGGCGAGTGATTATTTCTAGGTTGCTCAAAATAGTTACAGAATAATTGACAATAGTAGGTAAATATTATTCCTATTTGTCTACCCTCACTAAACTATTTGGCTATTACTTTTTCAAAAGCTTAGACTATTAAGTATTTTGCTACTTATAGAGTGTTAATCATTGGAATTTTAGGAAATATTTTCACTGATAAAAATTAGTAAAAATATACTTACACAACTAATTTTCTGCGTTAGTTATTTGGGGCGGGTTTATTTTATCTGGTGGTTAAATTAGTTAATTTAAACTAGAACCCGCCCCTACATATTGCACTATTTTAGATGTGTCAGTCCACGACTACTCGATCTTACTTGATTTTAGCGATCGCCTACCTAAACTTTAAATTTCTCAGTTATTCGCTTCATTGCCTCATTAACATTTTCCCGACTATTAAAAGCGGAAATTCGGAAGTAACCTTCACCTGCTGCACCAAAACCTGAACCGGGTGTACCGACAACATTACAGTTGTGCAACAGTTTATCGAAAAAATCCCAACTAGACAAACCTGTAGGTGTCTGCACCCAAACATAAGGCGCATTCACACCACCATAAACAGTTAACCCTGCCGCTTGTAACTGGGAACAAATAATTTTGGCATTCTCTAAATAAAATTTGATCAACCCCTTCACCTGTGCTTTCCCTTCATCGGAGTAAACTGCTTCAGCACCACGCTGCACAATATAAGAAACTCCATTAAATTTTGTGCAATGACGGCGATTCCACAATTTCCATAATTCTACATCGCTACCATCAGCAGCTTTCCCCTTGAGAGTTTTGGGTATGACAGTCAGCGCACAACGAGTACCTGTAAAACCAGCATTCTTAGAAAAGGAGCGAAATTCGATCGCGCATTCTCTTGCTCCTTCTATTTCATATATAGAGTGGGGAAGACTTGCATCAGTAATAAATGCTTCGTAAGCAGCATCGAACAAAATAATCGCATTATTCGCTTTTGCATAATCTACCCAAGTCTTGAGATATTCCTTTGTGGCAGTGGCACCAGTGGGGTTATTTGGGAAACACAGATAAATCAAATCTACCTTTTGAGTGGGAAGTTCGGCAGTAAAATTATTTTCTGCGGTAATTGGTAAATAAACTAAACCCTCATATTCCCCTTTCTCATTCACATCTCCAGTATTACCTGCCATTACATTAGTATCTACATACACAGGATAAACTGGATCTGTCACTGCAATAGTATTATCGTGGCCAAAAATGTCGAGAATATTACCAGTGTCGCATTTAGATCCATCAGAAATAAATATTTCAGAGGCATCAATATCACACCCCCTAGCCTGGAAATCTTGAGTCGCAATTTTCTCCCGCAACCAACCATAACCTTGCTCTGGGCCATAACCTTTAAAAGTTGAGCGATCGCCCATTTCTTCTACTGCTTTAATAATGGCCTGACGACAAGCTGCTGGCAGGGGTTCAGTGACGTCCCCAATACCTAGTTTGATAATTTTGGCCTCTGGGTGAGCTTCAGCAAAGGTATTTACGCGACGAGCGATTTCTGGGAATAGATAACCTGCTTTAAGTTTGAGGTAATTATTGTTAATTGTTGCCATGATAGATTGCCAAAAATGATTTA
>NZ_CEZPJD010000786.1:0-3676 GCF_983059655.1 Okeania sp. | reverse complement strand
AAAACTCCCCCGGAGTGTAAGAGTCAAATTGCACTATTTTTATTTATAATTTATCAACTACTTGATGATTATTAAACTTTAATTATTATATTAAATAAGTGTAAAATTTACATAAAAAAGTAACAATTATTATAAATAAAATTGTTATAATAGATACAATTAACTAATGATCGACTAAAAATTATGGCTTACAAATGTAATCTTAGTAATGGCCAGCAAGTTTATATTGAAAATCAGGGAATGCAAACTGTGGTAACTCTTTCTAGTGGTGGCCCTGGTCAACAACAACAGGCAAGTACAGGATTTCAAACAGGTAAATGGACTGTAGTACCCACTTTGTTTAAGACTGCTACTGGAGTAATTTTGCGTATAGAGTCGGAACAGGGACAATCTTTTGTTCAGTTGCAGGCAGGTGGAATAAGTACCATAAGTGGGATGCCCACCTTGAGCGATGCTGAAGTCTTATCCCTTCAACAAGTAGAGGCAACACCCAGCACAAGTATGCCACCGATGGAACCGATGAAACCAATGGAACCTATGAAACCGATGGAACCGATGAAACCGATGAAAATGGGCGATATGGAAATGAATATGAACCCAATGCAGATGCGGATGGGTAATATGTCGATGGAAATGGGGTCAAGTTCCTCTGCAACTTTTGGGAAGCGTTTTTGTCCCCAATGTGGCTCTCCTGTACAAACAAGCGATCGCTTTTGTTCTAGTTGTGGTTATCAATTGTAATGTTAGTCTTGAAATTTTATTTAGGCGTGTAGTTGCATTAAACGCGCTTATAAACAGATACTTTTTGATCGCTAATGATCTGAATATTAGATTACCTAGTATTACACTAAGCGCAATGGATATTTGCTATAAAGAATAGACAATTTTGATAAGAATTGTTTTTGTCAAAACCTATTTATCTAATTGAGCAAGAAAGTCAATTATTATTACTTTTTTTCTTGCTTCTTTCTTTTCTAAAATACTTTTCATTAATTGATGATTGATAATGGATAATTGATAATTACCTCTGGTTAAAACCGTTCTTGATTGAATATAAGGAAATATTATTTTTCTCCCTTAAAAGGGGAGACTTTAAACCAAAATAATTTAATTATTAATTATTCGGTAATATTCTTTATTTTATCAAATTATATAGAGTTAAAAGTAATCAGGAAAATGCACAATGAAAATTGATATTGATATAATGACTCGCTATTTACATAGAATGCGAAATCAACCAGGATGGGCTTCTTTAAATGAAGTTGCGACATCTATGAATATGGATAGGGCTACATCTAGACGCTACACGAAAACAGCAGAAGAATGGGAATTAATTGAGCGTCAACATTTAGAAAATCAGCCTACTCAAATTCAAGCAACTAAGAAATTAATAAAATTAGAGCCTGGAGAAGTCAGAAAAATTGTACAGGCAAATTGTCAAGATTTTTAGTAAGAAGGAAGAAGGAAGAGGGAAGAAGGAAGATGGAAGAAGAAAGAAGGTGTTTAGTTCTCTGAGATAATAGCGGGCAAGATGCCCGCACTGGGAACATTTGAATTCTGTGAAACGATATGACAAGATTTATCCATGACCAATTCGCTAAAGATTATTTAGAAGAATTATTATCACAATTAGGAGAATGTCAAATTCCCCTAGAAATTCGCAGTGAAGTTAGACAAGTAGATGTCTTTTTTGCACCATCAACTCAACCAAAAATTTCTCCAGAAGAATTAGGATTATTAGGAAAATTAGCTACAACAATTTGTTTATTTGAACCCTTTAGAAATCCTGTAACAATTGATGAAATTCGGAGTTGTTTACTTAAATTATTAGAAGTAAATACAGACTTTATCCGTCGAGCAAATCGGGAAAATACTCGCCTGAATGAAAATAATTATCCGAAATTATGGATATTAACACCTACAGCATCAAAGACCATATTAGAGGGTTTTGGTGCTAAAAGTGATGATGAAAATTGGGGTTCAGGGGTTTATTTATTACCTGAATATCTGAGAACAGGATTAGTAGTAATTCATCAATTACCAAAGACCTTAGACACTCTATGGTTAAGAATTTTGGGCAGAGGTAGAGTACAACAACAGGCAATTGATGAGCTAGAAGCATTACCACCAGATAATCAATTTCGGGTAAATGCTTTATTGTCATTATCATCTTTGCGTAGTAACTTAGAAGTAAGTTCAGAATTAGAAGTACAAGATAGGGAGTTAATTATGCGCTTATCACCACTATTATTAGAACAATTAGAAACTGCTACTCAGTTAGGAAAACAAGAAGGTATAGAACAAGGAATACAACAAGCTAACCTAATGGTTATCGAAAATTTGTTGAGATTAAGGTTTAATTCTTTAGATGAAGAACTCAGAGGAATTATTCAACCAATGTCGTCATTATCTCCAGAGGAATTTCTTCCTTTACTTTTACAATTATCACGGGAAGAATTATTGGCAAGATTTAATAGTGAGAATTAATTCGGTTAGATGTTTTTTTATTTTGCGTAGTAAATTAGAAGGAAGTTGAGAATTAGAAGTACAAAATAGGGAGTTAATTATGCACTTATCACCACGTTTATTAGAACAATTAGAAACTGCTAAACGAATGGAGCGTAATGCAGCTATCGAAAGTGTATTGAAATTTAGGTTTAATTCTTTAGATGACGAACTTAGAGAAATTATTCAACCAATGTTGTCATTATCTTCAGAGGAATTTCTTCCTTTACTATTACAATTATCACGGGAGGAATTATTAGCAAGATTTAATAGCGAGAATTAATCCAGTTATTTAGTTAGGAAAATTTCTAGGGATAAAATTATATTGACTGAATGTTTACCTTTCGCTCCAGGAAAAAACTGTATTTAATCTTTGGCGATCGCTCTTGATAAAAAGTCTGAAAATTTTGAGGTAAACCAATCTTAATTTCTATTCCCTGTTCCCTATTCCCTATTCCCTATTCCCTAAAAAAAATAAACTTATGCAATTATCAACTACTACTAATTCCTTAGACGCTTTTCTCCAACAACCCAATATCGAAACTTCTCCTGCTTGGGAATTTATCTATGGACAACCACAACAAAAACCGATGCCAACCCTGTTTCATTCTCGCCTCCAGCGTAACCTCGTCAATACTATTAACAACAAAACCGAAGCTTATGAAGCTATTCAGGAACTCCGGTGCATTATTCCTCCCTTATCTCCTGTACCAGATATTGTGGTTGTCAAAAGCGATCGCCTTGGGAATCAAGATGGGCCACTACAAGGTTCACCGGACTGGATAATTGAAATTCGTTCTCCGGATCAAAGCACATTAGACTTACAGAACAAGATTCTGCACTGTTTGGGTAACGGGACTCAACTTGCTTGGTTAATTGATATTCAGCGACAGCAAATCTGGGTTTGGGAGAAGCAAGAACTACCACTGGTGTTTGCTGGAACTGATGTACTGCCGACTCTTGACAATATCTCAGATTTGACAGTGGAAAAAGTAATGGCTATGACTCAACAATAATAAGGCTAGATAGTGGCTAGACACAGATTTTGCCACAGATATACGGATGATGTCAAATGATTAATCTGTATTATTACGGATAATTTGTTCGCGGTTTTTTTGTGGCTTCTTGACGAGTTCGAGAAACCCATTCTTGAGCATCTTCTCCTACTAAA
>NZ_CEZPJD010000785.1:0-3678 GCF_983059655.1 Okeania sp. | reverse complement strand
AAATATTATGCAATGAAAGCTAGTGAATTACTGAGGCGATATAGAGAAGGTGAAATAAATTTCCAAGGGGTAAAACTCAGGGGTGAATCTCTCAGAGGACAAAACCTTTCGGGAGCAGATTTTAGTGGTGCGGATATTAGAGGAGCAGATTTTACAAATGCTAATCTTAAAGGTGCTAAGTTTTCTGGAGCAAAAGCAGGATTACAAAGTTATCAAGAAATTCTTTTAGTATGTGTAGCCTTTTTGCTAGCAACAGGACTTGGAATATTTATTGGATTAGTAAGTTTTTTCGCGCTGGATTTACTTGGTTCAGTCAACATAAAAAAAATCGTTTTTCCCATGAACATTACTGTAGCATTAACGTCTATACTTTTCTTTTTTTTAGTTTCTTCTGGTTATCAGAAAGCAAAAGAAGCTCGTAGCTACAACATAGAACAGCACATAACTGTATATAGCTCTCTAGCCTTAGCACTTTTGGGAATTGTAGTTTTAACTGTTTCAGTAGTTCTAGTTTATTCTGGCAACTTTTCTATAGTTGTAGCTCTAACTATGTTAAGTGGTGTAGTTTTAATGACAGCACTTCTCTTAGCTCTTATGATGGCTGGAGTTAGTATTCTAGCTGGCTCATTAGCTGTAGCTGTAATTTTGCTAGGATTAGTTGCTGTGGCTAGTACTGTAGCGAGAGTTTTTGTAGAAGGTGGTCAGTTGAGTATAACTTGGGCCATTATCTTTGTTGTAGCGATCGCAGCTATTGTCGGATTACTAGCTACTTACATCGGTTTTGAAGCCTTAACTGGAAATCAGAGATTCGCTTGGATTCGGATGATTGCAGTTAATTTTGCCGCGTTAGGTGGTACTAGCTTTCGCCGAGCCAACTTAACTGAGATAAACTTTACTAGAGCTGTTCTCAAAAGTACAGATTTTCGAGAATCTATTCTACATCAAACTTGTTTTATCGGTGCGCGTAAATTAGACCGTTCAAGACATGAAAATCCTAATTCTTCAATAATTGCAAATCCATCTGTTCGATATTTGCTTGTTCATGGCGATGTTCAAAATAATCCATACACTCAAAATAAATCCTACGATGGAGAAAATCTCAGAGGTGCATTTCTCAAAAGTGCAAACTTACAAGATGCTAGCTTTATAGGTGCGGATTTAAGCAAAGCTAATCTCCAAGGTGCAAACTTACAAGACGCTAGTTTTATCCGAGCAAATCTTAACCAGGCTAACCTCCAGGATGCTGACTTATCAAGAGCAAAATTAGTACAAACCCAATTAGATGAAGTAAACCTAACAGGAGCAATTCTCACCGGAGCTACTATAGAAGATTGGGGTGTCACTAGACATACAAAATTACATGGAGTCAGATGTCGTTACATCTTCATGCGCTTACCTACAAAAGACGACCCCAACCCTCGCCGGAAACCCGATAACTGGCAAGAAGAATTTGAGAATGGAGACTTTGCCGACTTTATTAAACCCATAGTTGATACCCTTGACCTTTACCACAACCAAGGAGTTGACCCTCGCGCTATTGCCATTTCATTGAAGCAGTTAGCCGAAAAGCATCCAGATGCAGAGTTAGAAATAGTAGCGATGGAGAAACGAGGACGAGATAATCTTCTACTTCGTCTAGCAACTGCTCTTGGGGCTAACCTTTCCCAGTTAAATGCTGAATATTTTCAGACTTATAACGAAATAAAAGCTTTAGCTGAGGCAGAAGTAAAGGCACTTTTAGCTGAAAAAGATAATAGGATTTATAATTTAGAGAATATGATAGTAACGGCGTTACAGCGTCCTAGTTTTTATACACAAACTTATCAAAATAAAGGAGATACTTTTATGGCTGATACCACTAAAAATGACTTTAGCGGTGGAAATTTTTCTCAAGGAGTTGTCAATGTTGATAAATCTCAAGGTAACCGAGTAGACGGACCAATTTATGCCAACCATGTAGGCGGAATAATTAATAATTATCCTGCCGAACAAAAGCAAAACTTAGCAGATGCAGCAGTAGAAATTCAACAACTTTTACAACAACTCGAACAAAATTATCCCAATGCAACAGAAATTGAAAAACAGAGTTTTTTAGCTGTAACTTTACAACAAGAAATCAAGCAAAATCCCACATTAAAAGCCAGACTAATTAACGCTTTAAGGGAAGGAGGAATCGAAGCATTGAAAGTATTATTTGGTCCTATTGGGATTCCTATTGAAATGGTCAAAGGTTGGATTGAGGCAGAAACTTCATAGTTTATCTAAAAAGTAGGTGGTGGCTACATCTTAATCCACCGAATGTTAATGGAAAACTTTGCTCAAATGACTTACAAATAACAAAATAAACATTAACTATATAGTAAAGTATTTCTACTGCCACTAAACTACAAATGAGGAAGTTCAAAGATTAGCAAAACAAGCTGAAACAACAGATTGAATATTTTGGCAATTTAATTAATCTAATAAAAGCTCAAGAACTGAAAATAAGATAAAAGAAATAAAGGTACAAAAATCATGTGTGTAACTTGCGGTTGTTCCGGTAATAATCAAATTACTATTACTAATTCTCAAACAGGAGAAAAAATGACAGTAGATAAGCATCATTCCCATACTCATACTCTCCCAGATGGAACTATTGTTACTCATACTCATTCTGATGATCATATTCCTGAACATAATCATCAGGAAATGGCAGCAGTTCATGCCAAAATGCACGAAACAACTATTACTTTAGAACAGAAAATTTTACAGAAAAATGACCTAATAGCTGCCCAAAACCGAGGTTGGTTTAAAGGTCGAAATATTCTGGCATTAAACTTAGTTAGTTCTCCTGGATCTGGCAAAACTACTTTATTAGCTCGGACGATTAACGATTTAAAATCTGAGTTAACATTTAGTGTCATAGAAGGTGACCAAGAAACTATTAATGATGCAGAAAAAATTCGCCAAACTGGTTGTAAAGTTGTACAAATTAATACTGGTAAAGGCTGTCACCTGGAAGCTGGAATGGTAGAGAAAGGTTATACAGAATTAAACCCTCCTTTAAATTCAGTTTTAATGATTGAAAATGTGGGTAATTTAGTTTGCCCAGCTTTATTTGATTTGGGTGAAAATTCTAAAGTTGCGATTTTATCAGTAACTGAAGGAGAAGATAAACCAATAAAATATCCCTATATGTTTCGGGAAAGTCAGGTAATGATTCTGACGAAAATTGATTTATTACCTTATGTACAATTTGATGTTAATCGTTGTATTGAATATGCAAAACAGGTAAATCCTAATATTAAGATTTTCCAGGTTTCTGCCACAAGTGGGGAAGGCTTAAATGATTGGTATGAGTGCTTGAAAAATCAAATTATTCTTTAAAAGGTAGTTAAATAATTAATAATTAATAATTAATAATTAGGGTTTGCTGATTAAATCTCAAATAATTGCCAGATAAAGGTTTTAGCCTTTTTAGGTATTGAAAAAGTACATGGTTTTCAGCTTTTCATGGTCAAAAAGTTAGCATTTTTAGCGCATAGTTTGGTAAAAAAATTCTCCCCTACTCCCCCGCCCCCCTACTCCTTAAAAAGACTTTTTCAGCAAGCCCTAATTAATCATCACTCCTGAATTCTGACTCCTGACTCCTGAATTCTTTAATACTTCTATAAACCAGGCAAATAAACTACACGGAAA
>NZ_CEZPJD010000784.1:1466-3679 GCF_983059655.1 Okeania sp. | reverse complement strand
GAAGGAAGAAGGAAGAAGAAAGAAGGAAGAAGGAAGAAGAAAGAAGGAAGAAGGAAGAAGAAAGAAGGAAGAAAATTTTGACCGTAACAAGGTAACAAGCTTTGGGTTTCGTTATATCTCAACCTAACTTACAGAAAAATTGTGGTTTAAAGCCTCCCTTTTTAAGCTATGCTTTATAAACATCTTTCTTAACATAAAACTTGACAAAATAAATAAATTATGTTGTAGGCTTTTAAAGCCTTTTTCTAGAGAAAAAATGTATTTAAAAGTACATTTATTTTGGTAGATTTGGTAGATCAAGTAGTTTTACTTAGATACTATGACTATTTCTCCCTTCTCCCCTTCTCTCCGTGTCCCTGTGTCTCCGCGTCTCCGTGTCTCCGTGTCCTAGTGTCTGAGGAGTTCCTTATAAGGGATAGCTTTTTAAGGGGATAATAAAGAAAAATTTTCATTATTAGTCAATCCTCTTATTTTCAAGAAGAGGTAATTATTCATTATTAATTGTTGAAAGAATCTACAAAATCAATTTTTCTGCTCCTGATAAAGAGACTTAAACAATTGTTGTCTTTTTTTATGGTCAACAATAGGCGCAGGATAATCTACAGCTTCTCGCTCATCCGCCGGAATTTTACCAGTAACTAAATACTCCGTATCTACACTCCGCAACTCTGACACCCACTCCCGAATATATTCTGCTTCTGGGTCATATTTCTGTGTCTGAGATGCAGGATTAAATATTCTCAAAGGTTTTGGGTCCATCCCACTAGACGCACTCCACTGCCAACCGCCATTATTAGCAGAAAGGTCCCCATCTATTAATTTCTGCATAAAATATTTTTCGCCCCATTGCCAGTTAATAATTAAATCTTTGGTCAAAAAACTGGCAACTATCATCCGGCAACGGTTGTGCATCCAACCTGTTTCATTTAACTGACGCATAGCAGCATCAACAATAGGATAACCTGTTCTACCTTCACACCAGGCCAAAAAATATGCTTCATTATTCTCCCAAGGAAAATTTTTCCAATGTGGGCGATAAGGACCAGTTTCTAGTTCGGGATAATGATACATAACATATTGATAAAATTCGCGCCATGCTATTTCTTTTTGCCAAGTTTCTATATTTTCAAATGCTTCATCGCTAGAACAATTTTCTATTAATTCTTGAGTTTTTGCCCAAACTGTCCGAATACCAATAGTACCAAATTTTAGGGCTGGACTGAGTTGGGATGTACCATCAATACTAGGGAAATTTCGTTGTTGTTGGTATGAGTATATTGCCCCTTGGCAAAATGTTTCTAATTTTTCTAGTGCTATAGTTTCTCCGGGTTCGAGAATGAGTGGGTTTTCCCAATTAAATCCTAATTCTTTTGCAGTGGGTAAGTCAATAACTCCTACTTTTTTGGTGTGTTGAAGTTCTTCTTCAGTTAACCCTTTGAGTACGGAAATATTGACTGGTTTAGATTTTTTTTTGCTGCTCCAAGTTCTCCAGAATGGAGTATAAACACTATAGGGTTTATTAGTAGAAGTAAATATTTCTTCTGGGCAATGAAGGAGTTGATCCCAAAATGTTTTTACTTGAATATTTACTGTTTCTAAATTTTCAGTAACTTGGCGATCGCGCTCCCGACTATAAGGTTCAACATCTCGATTCCAATATACTGCTTTTGCCTCTAAAAAAGTTGCTAATTTTGGTATAGCTTCGGCAGGTTTTCCTGAGAGTATTAATAGTTGACTTCCTTTTTCTTGGTAGCGTTTTTGTAGATGTTGTAAACAACCAATCATATAGGTTATTCTTGCGGGGGCAATGTCGTCTTGTTTGAGAATATTTTGGTCAAGGCAAAATATTCCTACTACTTTTTGATTTTGTTGAGATGCTTGTGTCAGTCCGATATTATCTGAAATGCGTAAATCGCGTCGATGCCAAAAGAGAATTAAGTTAGACATTTATTTTAATTTTATTGTTATAGCAGAAGAAAGAAGGAATAAAGAAGAAGGAAGAGAGAAAAATCTTATCTTGTCTTAATTTTAAGCTTTTTATTTTTCCTAACCTTTCCTTCGACTGCTATAATTTTAAGTTTACTGTTAATTAGATAATTTTTGTTTATAGGCAAGCATTTCCTGGGGGATGCTTACATTTATAGTAATTCCAAGTCAGCTATAATCTCGATTTTAACAAAATTATTAATGATTAATTATTTTAGGTTTTAAGT
>NZ_CEZPJD010000784.1:0-1366 GCF_983059655.1 Okeania sp. | reverse complement strand
CCCCCACTCTCCCATTCCCCTCTGGTAGATAACTAAATATATTCTTCCTCCTTCAATAATTGTTAACTGTTAATTTTTGAACTGTAGTTTAGCTAATAAATATTTGTATTTATCAAATAAAATAGGTTTTACAAATTAATTTTTTCTACTTCGCTACTCCTTTACAGTCTTCATTTTTGTTGTTTGCTTGCGTTGTTCAAAGGAAAAGGAAAGATGAAAATTTAGTTTGAAGTTTAATACCAATTTTCAGGCATTGATACTAAATTATTGGTTAATATAGCAGTCAAAGCAAAGCTTAGGAAATATCAAAAACTTAACATTCAGATAACGAAAGTTTTTCCTTATGTTGTAGATAACTCATCGCCTAGATATAATCATTTAACTTTAGATTGAGACAAAGCTTCTTTGCTATGAAAGAGTTTCAGACAAAAAAACGTCTCATTTTTATTTAAGTTAAAGTACCATAACTAAACTCCTTCTTTTTTCTTCTTTCTTCCTTTTTACTTCTTCACTTCTTCGTTCTTCCTTCTTCCTTCTTACTTCTTATTTCCTGATAAAAATGGTTTTGCCAAGAATAAACTACAGATTGACTTAGCATCAACAACTTCTCCATCAAAGATAGCTTTTTCTAATTCTTGAGGTGTCATTAAAACTGTTTCTATATCTTCATCAATATCCTGTGCTGGTGGACTTTCCAACTTTTCCAAATCTTCTGCTAAAAAAGCATAAATAAATTCATCCGAGTATCCAGGAGCAAGAGGAAATTCTCCTAACTTTTGCCATTTATGAGCACGATAACCTGTCTCTTCTTCTATTTCTCGTTTGATAGTATCAGCAGGATTTTCATTTTCTTCTATTGTACCTGCTGGAAATTCTAAAATCCTATCTTTAATGGCAAATCGATATTGTTTTACTAAGACTAATTTTCCATCTGAAGTAACAGGAATACATAAAGCTCCTCCCGGATGACGAATACATTCCCAGTCTCCTTCAACTCCATTGGGTAGACGCATATAGTTAACGTCAAAGTTAAATTTTCTACCTTGATATTGCAGACGTTGTTTAATAATTTTGGGCGGTTCTTGGCTTGGCATAAAATATCATAAAAAATAAGTTTTAACTATCATATCATCTTTGGTATGAATAAAGGTTAAGTGATAAAAGAGGATTGTCTATCAATAATAATTATCAAAATTTATACAGATTTTGCTTAAGCTAATATAAATTGATGTTGGTAATATTTCAGATAAATGCTTAAATTTAACAATTAATATGGCGTTTTTATCTGAGATGTGGAGACCAAATGCTATGAAAAAGATAATAAATAGTTAGGATGATCATCATAATTATGTACCATCAGATGGTA
>NZ_CEZPJD010000783.1:0-3702 GCF_983059655.1 Okeania sp. | reverse complement strand
TCATCTTTTAACTTTCTTTTTCCTCTCATCCTTGCCAAAATTTGTAAGTCAACACTTTGATCGGTTTCATCCACAATTTCACCAGTTAATTCTTCCAATACATCTTCCAGAGTCACTACTCCAGACATTCCTCCATATTCATCTAAAACTACCATCAAATGTTGACGATTTTTCTGAAATTCTTTTAGCAATAAATCGACTCTCAATGTATCGGGAATAAATCTAACATCTCGCATAAAATCATAAATTTTATTACTATCTTTTCCTTCTATAATTCCTTTAAGTAATTCATTTTTCAACGCTACACCAAGTACATCATCTATAGAACCTCCAATTACAATAATACGACTATGTTGAGAAGCAATAATATCTGACTTTACCTCAGCCAGAGTTGCATTAGCGTAGAGATAAGTTGTCGCTATTCGAGGCGTCATAATATCAAAAGAATTTTTGTCATTGAGCCGAAATACTCTTCTAATCATTTCAGCTTCATCACCCTCAATAACTCCTTCCTTATATCCTACTCTGGTCAAAAACATAATTTCTGCTTCATTAGTAGTGGGTGATTTTTGCCCTTTAGTAAAAGGAGAAGTAATTTTTTCCATCAACCAGACTATAGGAGTAAATATAAAAGTTAACCCTTGGACAGGTATAGCCACAGTTAATGCAAATTGCATCGCATAACGCTCACCTAAAGTTTTAGGAATAATTTCCCCAAAAACTATTACCAAAAAAGTTAATATTGCAGAAAAAAACCCTAACCAAGCATTTCCCAAAACCGAAGCTGCAATATTACCAATTAAAATACTACCAACTATATTAAAAATGTTATTAATAATCACAACAGTAGCAATTGGGCGATTAATTTTTTTCCTAATTACCCACAGTGCTAATGCTGCTGGTTTTTTAGACTGTGCTAACTGTTGTACTTTGATGGGAGAAACTGAAAGTAAGGCTGTTTCAGTAGCAGAACAAAGAGCAGAACCTATGAGAATAATTAAAACTATAATAGTTAGCTTTAGCATATTTAACTAATAATTGGTTAAACTCAATTGTACCATTTTTTATTTTCTTATGAAACCTCCTAACTGGCAAATTATATTAGTTTTAACTATTGGTATTTTGGCAATATCTACAGGTGCAATATTAATTAGGTTGGCAAGTATCTCTGCTGACATGAGTGGGGTAGGGTTTAGCCTGGTAATAGCTGCCTCGCGGGTGACGATCGCTGCTTTATTGTTAGTGCCAGCATGGTCAAAAATTCAGTGGCAGAGTCTCCAGTCGGGAGCAATACCCTATGCATTAGCAGCAGGAGTTTGCCTCGCAGTCCATTTTGCTTTTTGGATTACCTCTTTATCCTACACTTCGATCGCGGCCTCTACTGCTCTAGTAACTACTAACCCGATATGGGTAGCTTTGTTGTCGCGGTGGTGGTTGAAGGAAAGACTCTCTCGTCAGACAGTTATTGGCATAGTAGTAGCTATGGTTGGGGGGCTAATCATTGGTTTAGCAGATATTGGTGGGGAACCTACAGGTGTTAACCCTCTCCTGGGAAACTTTTTGGCTCTGATGGGAGCTTGGGTAGTGAGTTTGTATATACTTCTTGGACGGGAAGTTCAAACTAAAGGGTTTAGTGTTGGTGGCTATGTTGTGGTAGTTTTTTCTGTAGCTGGAATTGTATTATTGCCTCTTCCCTTAATTTTAGGTGTTGGTTATTCTGGTTATCCTGGCCTAGTATACTTTTACTTTTTATTGATGGCATTATTTCCTCAATTAGTAGGAAATACGAGTGTTATGTGGGCAGTACGCTGGTTGTCTCCTACTTTAGTTAGTTTGGCAATTTTATTTGAACCTGTTGGAGCTAGTTTTTTAGGTTATTTATTGTTCGGTGAAGTGCCTTCTATAATAGTTTTTTCGGGTGCAATTTTATTATTAATTGGAGTGGCGATCGCTTCAATAAGTCAGAATTCAAAAGTTAAGGAGGAAGAAGTGTAATTATTAATATTTCGTTTTGGAAAAAGAATGTTATGAATAATCATAGTTGTAGGGGCAAATGGCTATTTGCTCCTACAGGGTTTTGGTTATGACTGGAGTTTGGAAGGGGGAACAAATGCCCACTTTGATAGAATTAGTTGACCTCTATTTACGTCGCTTTAAGATTGAATACTGGTATCGATGCGTGTAAACAAAGGTTGCACTGGATTTTACCCAACTTTGGCACTAAAGAGCAATGCGATGAATATGTTTGTTGATAGTCCAGATTTTTTCAATCCTTTACTTAATTTTATATTCAACTATTTAGCCTAAACTCCAGTAGATAAAAGATTCATTTAATTTATGGATTTGTCTAATAATACTAAATTTGATATTAAACAGGATTTAGTATTATTTTTATCGCCAAAAATTAACTTTTCTTTTGTTGATTCTTTTGTTCTAAAACAATTTCTTTCATCGCTTGAAATGAACGAGAATTTGACGCACCTTCAATAGCTTTCACTGCTAAATCTTGAACCTGTGTCAAGGTGGAATCTAATTGTGCAGATAAATTTTTAATCCGTTGTTCTTGATTTTGAATTGTCTGTTGTAGAGATTGAATCCGTAGTTCATAAAATTGCTTTTCCCCTTCTACTTCTTTTGCCAACAAATCAGATTTAACTTTCGCCTGATAAGTACCAATATTTCGCCCATTTTCCTTACCGTTATTAATATTAGACTCTAGTTCTTTTTTAAAGTTTTCTACCTCAGCTTTTACCTTTGCCAATTCTTTTTCACGTTCAGAAATAGACTGCTCTCTTTCGGACCATATTTTATCTTGTTGCTGTTGAAATTCTTCTAATTCCTTATACAAATTTTTCTTGTTTTGCTCATACTGATCAATATCTAGATTGTATTGCAAGTTCAAATCATATTCATAAGTTTCTTCATCCCGTTTACGAGTTTTATCTTGCTGTTCATTTCGTTCTTTTATTGTGCGTTGATGTTCCTGTTGTTCCTTTTCCCAAGCTTGTTTACTTGACTCTATTTCTTGTTGTAATTCTTCTTGGCGATCGCTAAATTCTGTCTCAAATTCTTTAGCACTTTGTTCATACTGTTGAACCAAATCATCTAAAGTATTTTCTTCAATATTTTCTAAACCATGCAAATCATTTAATTGTTGAATTTCTTCTGTCACTTGCTGCCGAACTTCTTCTAATTTAGTTGCTTCTGAAGTGAGTTTTTCTGATAATTCGCTGATAGCTCCACCAAAGCCATTTTGTACCATCAACAAATTTTCAATCGTGTACTGCATACTTGGTTTGTTACGAGTTTGATTTAAGTTCATAAATTTTGCGACTTCTTTTTCTGGTTTTTTTGATATTGAATCTACAGAGGTTTTAGTTGTAGTTTTACTTTCCTGACTTAGTTGGTTTATTTCTGCTTCTAGGGCAGATTTTTCTTTTTTTAGTTCTGCAAAAGCTTCTAAAATTTCCGCCTTGGTATTTTTAGAATTAACTCTTTTAGCCATTTTTTTTCTCCTGTTAAATTTGCAATTTTTCGACTGATTTAAGCTGCGATATGTAGCGCTACGCGCAAGGGAATAGTAAACTGTCAGAAGTTAGAGGGTTTTAGGGTTTAGAGCAGTAAATTTTTGTCTCTAGGTGTCTTTATCTCCCCTACTCCCCTACTCCCCTACTCCCCTACTCCCCTACTCCCCTACTCCCC
>NZ_CEZPJD010000782.1:0-3711 GCF_983059655.1 Okeania sp. | reverse complement strand
CTACTGGGGTTTCCGCATTCTCTTGTTACCTGATTTTCAGCAAAAGTTTCAAAATACAGGGGAAATATTGTCAGTTATAAACCAAACTTATCCAACAGAAAATTAGAAATTGTTTATATTCCTGGAGGGAATTTTCTCATGGGTTCCCCAGAAAATAAATCACAAAAATACTATATAGAAAGTCCGCAACATCAGGTTACTATTCAACCTTTTTATATAAGTAAATACCCCATTACTCAAAACCAATATCAAGCAATTATGGGAGAAAATCCTTCTAACTTTACAGGGAAAAGTCGCCCAGTAGAAAATGTGACATGGTACAACGCCAAAGAATTTTGTCAAAGACTCTGTGAGAAAACTGGGAAAATTTATAGACTGCCCAGTGAGAGTCAGTGGGAATATGCTTGTCGTGCAGGTACAACTACTCCTTTTTATTTTGGAGAAACTATAACGTCTGAGTTAGCTAACTACAATGGCAACTATATTTATGGCAAAGCTCCTAAAAGTAATTATCTACAAGAAACAACAAATGTAGGAATTTTTCCTCCTAATGCTTTTGGTTTATATGATATGCACGGCAATGTCTGGGAATGGTGTCTGGACATTTGGCACAATAACTATAATGGTGCTCCTAATGACGGAAGTGTTTGGAAAAGAGGAGAAAGTATTAATCAAAGAATTATCCGTGGTGGTAGTTGGAACAATAATCCTAACCATTGCCGGAGTGCCTTCCGCTTTAACAACTATTTTGACAACTACATCATCAACTTGGGTTTCCGCGTTCTCTTGTTACCTGATTTTCAGAAAAAGTTTCAAAATATAGGAGAAATATCCTCCCTTATTAACCAGACTTATCCCACAGAAAAAAAGTTTACCCCTCCACTACAAATATCTCAAAAATTAACAGCACCACCCGTTATTAATGAAACTTCTCCACCAGAAACATTTCTCACATCAATACCAGAATCAGAAATAGGAGAAATATTTACTTTTGAGATAGCAACTGTCAATAATTTTGGCAAAATAATCACTCGTACTCCCGGTAATGCCAGACAAAAAATAGAAGATTTAGGTAATGGTATTAGATTAGAAATGGTTTATGTTCCTGGAGGAAGTTTTATTATGGGTTCCCCAGAAAACGAAGAACGAAGATTTAATACAGAAAGTCCTCAACATCAGGTTACTATTCAACCTTTTTATATGAGCAAATATCCTATGACTCAAGAACAATATCAAGTCATTATGGATAAAAATCCCTCTCGTTTTAAAGGCAGAAAAATTAAGAGGAGAAAATTAGTCATTCATGCAAAAGTAAATTAAGAACGATTGCTCCCCAAACAACGACTTTATAGGCATTTGCAGCTTCAAAATCTTGTTAAGTAATAAAATAGCTACAGATTATATCACTACCTATAATATTACAAAATTGAGCAAAAGAGCTAAAAAGATTGAAATTTCGTTAGAGAATGGGAAAATTTTTTCTTCGGTTTTGTCATCAATCCATGACAAAGTTTAAAATTTTAAAATTAAAACCCTTATATAGATAAATAAAAGTTAGAAGAAGCAGTAAATATTAAGATAAATTGTATATTTTCCAATATTCATATTTTTGACCAAAAAAGAAGGTCTCAAGCCTCCCCTTTCAAGGGGATGAAAAAAATAAAGTTCAATATTTCAAGCCTCTGACTTTCCTACGGAATGCTGCGCAAACAGGCAGAGGTACTGATAACTGATAACTGATAACTGATAACTGAAATGACCAAAAAAGAAGGTCTCAAGCCTCCCCTTTCAAGGGGATGAAAAAAATAAAGTTCAATATTTCAAGCCTCTGACTTTCCTACGGAATGCTGCGCAAACAGGCAGAGGTACTGATAACTGATAACTGATAACTGAAATGACATCCTCTCGGCAGCGTCCGGAGGATGTCAATATTGAATAATTATCAATACCATGTAGAAAAACAAACCCTGAATATTTATCCCTAATGAAATATGGATAAAAAGTCTAATTAAACTGCATTCGCTAATGCAATTTGAGATGTGAGAATTTCCACTGCAGCTTGATATTGTTTGTCATCTTCTGTAGTAACTTGGTAAGGCAAAATCGGGTCTTGTTCCACAACAATATCAGGCATAATTCCTTGTTTATTAATATCTTTATGGCTTGGTGTTTCATACTTGGCCACCGTCACAGCCAATCCCGAACCATCAGACAAATCAAACAAAGACTGAATTAACCCTTTGCCAAAAGTTTTTTCTCCCACTAACAAAGCACGGCCATTATCCTGAAGAGCACCTGCAAGAATTTCACTAGCACTAGCAGTTCCCTGATTAGTTAATACAACTAAAGGAGCATCAGTTATCGATAGTCCATCAGCAGAAAAACTACCAAGAAATCTTTGTCTGTTGACCGTGTAAACAATAGTACCATCATCCAACCATAGACGAGCAATTTCTATACCAGCTTGTAATAGTCCACCTGGATTATTGCGTAGATCGAGTACATAACCAATAACCCCCTGCTGCTCAAAACTTTCTACTGCCTGGCTGACTTCTGTCGCAGCATTAGCATTAAATTGACTCAGACGAATATAACCAATATTTCCTGTTTCCGGGCCAGACTTTAATTCAGCATAAACTGGGTTAATTTCAATAGTATCCCTAGTTAAGGTGATGTCTTGAGGTTGGTCGTTGCTTTCTGTCAAAATTGTCAATATTACAGAAGAGCCAACTGGACCTCGCATTCTATTAGCAGCTTCATCCAAAGTAAATTCTGAAGTTGGTTGGCCATCAATTTTGAGGACGCGATCGCGAGGTTGAATACCAGCAGCTTCAGCAGGAGAACCTTCCAGGGGAGAGATGACTGTTAGTTCTCCTGTTTGAGAGTCCAAAGCAATTTGTAAACCCACTCCTGTTAATTCTCCAGAGGTATTAACCTGCAAATTATGGTATTGTTCTGGTTTGAGAAGTCTGGTGAAGGGGTCTTCCAGACTGGCCAACATTTCCTGAATGGCATTATAAGTATCGTCTCTGCTCGCCAGGGGTTTCTTAATCAATTTTTGACGTACAAACCACCAATTCTGATGATTGAAAGAATCATCAACGTAAGCCAAGTTAACTATCCGCCAAGCTTCGCCTAATAAACTCTGTTCCTCTGTCAATGCTGATGCAGATGATGTCCAAAATCCACAACTCAGAATCACTGGTAATATTAAGAGAAATATAACTCGGATAAATCTGTTTTTCATAGATACAATAACTTATTTGCCTTATAGGACTATTGAGTAAAATCTATAGTATAAATGAAAAATACTGAATACCTCAAACTTCATAAAAGCTGATACCTGGATAGCTAATACCTGGATGAAATTTATCCACAAGTTATGTTAAATTTTATAACTGGAGGGTAGAGAAGAATGAAGATTTATTTATTAAAGTTAAAGTAGACTTGTCTCTAGATTCCTTTACCAGTTGGTATTATATTTTGTATTGCTGGTTAAAGGTTTTAGGTAAGTACACTTTAGTCTAACTACCCAAAACCATCGATTAAAACACAGCAATATTCATCTAGGATTTTTGGCTTCATGTTCTCAAAACAGGTAACTGACTCAGCAGCTTATAAGTGGTTCGATGAGCGCTTAGAAGTTCAAGCACTCGCTGACGATATTTCTAGCAAATATGTTCCACCCCATGTAAATATTTTTTACTGCTT
>NZ_CEZPJD010000781.1:0-3716 GCF_983059655.1 Okeania sp. | reverse complement strand
TAAGTAATTATGATTGATATCATACACTAATTCAGCAATGCCGAGATGTCTATTTTGGCTGACATTTTCCGGCTCGAATCAATCCTACACGACGGGCGATCGCTTCTTCAGCAGAATCAAATGGACCCCATGTTTCTACAAAGTTGGGGTCTTTTTTCTGTTCAACTTGTGTACTAGGCAAAATTTCACAGGTTTTTTCTGATTTCTTGATAATATAGTATTTTTGTGATGAGTCATTCATATAGAAAAATGCAGAAGGTTGGAGGAAAAATTGCTTATGGATAGTCTTCGATACGCCACTCCGTGTCTTAATAACTCCAAACAATTTTCAGCATCCCCGTTGATGGTGGGGTATTAAACCAGCAAAAGAAAAGATAATTGGTAATAAATTTTAAAGAGTATTTATACCATGTTCAGGTAATTAAACATAATCAAAATTTTCTTTGGTAATAAATTTTAAAGAGTACTTATACCATGTCCAGGTAATCAAACATAATCAAAATTTTCTATTGAAGGGCTATTAAAGAAATATCCCAAATTTCCGATCTGTTTCTAGTTAACTCTTGAATTTACACCTAATACCTACAACATAATTAATATAAATATTTACTTAATAATGTTACATACCATATTAACATAATAATGTTTTTTGTAGTTCCAGTAAAATTATCAAACTAAAAATATGGGACGTAAATTTTATGGTGTGGTATTCCCATTCATTTTAGGAATAGGATTTGTCTTATCTATTACTCCAAGTAGTAAAGCCCAAAAACAACAATCAAGTGAAAGTCTTGACCAAACTGCTCAGATTTTAGAAAAAATAGAGGAATACAACCCACTCAAGCAACCTCCACAGAAATCGCAACCACTTGAAGACTTAGACCAAGAAAAAACAAATATCGTTACAGACAATAATGTTGATACTTTAGGACAAATAGAACAAAACAATCAACTAGATCGGCCTTCCGAAATACCTCCTTCCCTAGAACGAGTTAACTCTGTAAATCAACTTAGTGATGTTCTACCTACAGATTGGGCCTATAGTGCCTTACAAGGATTAGCAGAACGCTACGGTTGTCTATTGGCCTCCCCAAATAGTACATTTAGTGGAAATAGAGCCATCAGTCGTTATGAATTTGCTGCTAATCTCAACGAATGTTTAGAAGTTATTCAAAGTTTAATTGAAGAATTCGGTGAAGGTTATATTAGTCAAGAAGACTTAGCTAAAAGTCAACGATTACAAGAAGATTTTGCTGTTGAAATAGCCGATACTAAATCTCGCCTTAATGCTCTAGAAACACGGACAGATATTCTCGAAGCTAATCAGTTTTCTACTACAACCTTGCTCAAAGGGGAAGTAACCATGGCTCTATATGATGCCTTTGGTAATGATGGAGAAGATGGTGCTACTGTTAGTGCAGATGATACTCAGATAGGTTTTGGCCATAACTTAACACTAAACTTTGATACCAGTTTTACAGGTAAAGACTTCCTCAGAACGAGGATAAGAGCTGGTGACTTACCTGGAGTAAATACAGGGACTGCTATGACATTCTTAAACAACGGCTCTCCACCTGACGACATAGCCACACTAGCAGAAGTATACTATATTTTTCCCCTCAACAACGAAATGAGTGTTTATTTTGGAGCTGCTGGTCTTGACTTCGATTTGATGGCCCCTGCTCTTAATCCTAAACTCATCAGTGGTAGCATAGGAAGTTTGGCCTTGTATCCAGCTTACAACCCTACTATATACATCCAAGTAGGCGGTGCTGGTTTAGGTTACAGTTATCAAATTAACGATAACTTCAGGTTAGATGTAGCATATCTTGGAGGTAGTCCTGGTGGTGGAACAGGTAGAGTCAACGATCCGAGTGAAGGTGGTGGTATTTTTAATGGTACAAACAGTGCTTATGCTCAGTTAACAGTTTCACCAACCCTAGATTTTGATTTTTCTTTTGCTTATGTAAGAGCATATTATACGGCGGACTTAGTTAATGTAGCAGGTTTTACAGGTAGCGCAAACGCTCAACGGCCTTTTGGCAGAGTGGCAACATCAGCAGACCATTTTGGATTTCAAACTAGCTATCGGTGGGCACCGTTTACTATTTCTGGTTGGGTTGGTTACAGTAATGCTGAAGCAGAAGCAGGGGAACGCGAAGGGGATGAAGCTGATATTTGGCATTGGGCAGTGACAGTAGCTATAGATGACTTAGTATTTGAAAATGGAATGTTAGGTCTTTCGGTTGGTCAACAGCCAAAAGTGACAGATATTGATAATGGTGAAGATGACCCAGATACATCTATACAATTTCAAATTTTCTACAGTTATCGAATTTCAAATAATATAGATATAACGTCTGGTTTTTTCGTGGAAACACAACCAGAACATAATGATAAAAATGACCCAATTTTGGTATTCGTTACTCGAAGCGTTTGGAGATTTTAATCTTAAAACTAACAATTATGAACAAGAAACTGAAAATTATTATTGCTTCATCCCTAGCATTCCTAGGGATTATTTTTCCTCAAAAAATAAGTCAAGCACAAACACAAGAAACAATTATTAGAAGAGAGGAGATGGTTATAGGAGTTAGGGAAGATTCCTATTGGTTTGGCTCCAGGAATGACAAGGGAGAACGGGAAGGATATTGTATAGATATTGCCTATGCATTACGTGAACGTCTCAGTGCTAATCAACTCGAGCCAATCAGGGTAAGATTTGTGACATCAACTGTCCAAAGTCGTTGGGATATGGTAAAAAGTGGTATGGTAGATTTGGAGTGTGGCCCTAATACTATTAGTACCGAACGTGAAGAAAAACATGGTATTAATTTTTCTGCACCTTTTTTTATCACAGCAACACAAGTGTTAGCTCAAAGAGGTAGGACAGAAGAAGATGTAAATGCAGGTAATGCCATAGTTGGTGTAGTTAGGAATACTAGCAATGAAAGCGATCTAAAGAGTGCTTATCCTGAAGAACAAATTGAGGATAAATTTTTAACTAGAGAACAAGGTGTTCAAGCTTTAGTGGATGGTGAAGTTAATGGTTTTGCCAGTGATGGAACTCTTTTGTTAGGTGTGGCGTGGAGTCTGAACCTAGACATGGAAAAAGATTATACTTTTGTTACTATCAATCAGGAAGATGGTCGTCCTTTTTGTGCAGGTTATGGGTTTATACTTCCTGGAGGAGAAGAAAATTCTAGTTGGCAAAGGTATGTTAATGACTTTCTTGCTAACGATAGAAAAGCTCAAAGAATTCAAAGAAAATGGTTGTTGGATGGTTTAAGTGAGAATAGTCAGATGCTTTATAATGCTTGTACTTAGGAAAGTTAGAAATCAAAAGTCAACAGTAAAAAATTAAGAGTTAAAAGTTAAAGGATTGAGTAGGGTGCGTTAGACGGTTAAAATTTAAGCTGTGAAAGGTATTTAGCAATCCGTCGTAACGCACCATTGAAACGTAAGTCAAAACTCAGAAGTCAGAAGTTAACGGAAATTTTTTCTCTTAGGTGCATAGAAGTCAAAACCTTAGACAAAGAGATTAATGGAGGGAAAAAATAAACCCCCCTATGTCAACTTTGTATTTTTGACTTAATAATTATGACTACAATCAAACAAATATTGATGGGTATTGCGATCGCTACCTCTGTGTGTGTATTGCCCAATCATTCAGTTAATGCAGCATCTCTGATTGATTTTGAACCTGTGGATGGTAA
>NZ_CEZPJD010000780.1:0-3720 GCF_983059655.1 Okeania sp. | reverse complement strand
GCAAACAGGCAGAGGTACTGATAACTGATAACTGATAACTGATAACTGAAATGACATATTTTTAATATAGAAGTTGTCTATTCAAGATGGGATTCACTAGCGCTAACGTTATAAAGCTAGATAAAAAAATGATGTTATATCATGTCCGGTTTAACAGTTATAAATAAACTACTCATAATTTTCTACGGAATGCTCCGCAAACAGGAGAGAAGAAAGAAGAAGAAAGTTTTTTTATCACTAATTATCCGGACATGATATTATATTGTCATGGAATAATGAGGATAGAACTCAAGCTCAGGAAAAGGCAGATTAAATTAGAATAATCACACATAATACCGCAAATATACAGAGTCGATAAAAATCAAACAGCTAATGTATTAAGTAATATCCAATTCTACGATCGCGAAGTTTATTAATTTAAAAAAAACCAGCCACAATAACTAGCTGGCAGAAATTACTGTATTTGGAAATTTAAATTTACCATGCAAGATGTTTAGCCGACTATGAATTTTAGAGTTTTGCTGCTGATTAACTCAACTATGATATACAGACTAGAACAACACTTACTATTGGATAGCATAAGTTGATAAATTTCAATAAACTTAATATCTCTACTAATTTAATCTGAACCTGTATGTTACTTCAGCAATATTAATTTATCAATAAATGTAACATTGCTTGTTTAATAGTGCCACCTTTCTTCATATAATCTGATAATTAAAATCTGCCTACGTATATCATATAAACTCCCCATATAGAAAAAATACAAGCTACGACCGTTGACCAGACTGGATGGCCATTATTAATTGTTTGACCATTATCAGTTTTTAAGTTATTGATATCTATCCAAGGAATAGCCCCTCTCCTCCACCAACCAGTAACAGTTATAGACTTACCAACAAGACCGCCAGGATTAGTTAGTGCAGGCCAGAGGTTACCAATAGGACCTAATTGAGAAGAATAATGTAATTTTATCAGTCCCTCTGTGGTTTGTAGAATCAAATCTTGTCCCAACAAATTACTTATCCCACTCTTGCCCAGAAGTTGGCCTTTGAGCTGAATTTGCTGACTATCTAATGGCAAAGCTTCTGAGTCGGTTAGCAATTTTAGCAAATTAGGATGTTGCAAAATTTTAGCTGGTTTAATATCGGGAAAAAAGTGATTAATCCTAATAAAAATACCAATACTAAAACCGATAGCTATAGAGCCAACTAAAATCGAAATATCTCCCCATAACCAATCCAGTCTCCAAAGACCAACAGCAGATGAAAATCCACCTATTAACCAAAATAAACCAGCAAAAAATAAACCGATTAACATTCCAAAAAAAGGCGCTCCCTGAAGCAAAAGTTTTTGTAAATCAAAATTTGGTGGAGTTAAATCTTTCTCTTTTTGATTCTGACTTAACTTATTTTTTTCAATGGCATTAGCATTGATATTTTCTAAATTTATTTCAGTTTCTAGCTTCCAGAAGTTAGCATATAGTTCTAACATTTTTAACCGATCGCCAAGTAAAGGGTGAGTATTATTAATTGTTAACCAATGCCGATATGGGTTAGTAATATCCCAGTTAAAAATTGATGCAAAATTATTATGGGAATAAATACTACCAACGGTGATAGTTTGATTTATTCCCACTGGCATTAAGAGTTCAAAACTTTCTAATAAATTTCTAATCTTGCCTTGATTTTGTATATCATTAGCCATTCCAATTGTAATTTTCAGAATAGCTCGTGTCAGACCATTAGGATTTCCTGTTAAATTACAAGCTAGGCGATCACTATAATAGACACTCTGACGAGATAACCATAAAGTTGGTAATTTTAGTAACCAATATAAGCCATAACTAAGAGTAGAAATTATTACAGCAAAAACTCTAAAACCGGATACTAAAATAGGTAAACAATATTTGATAAATTCTGGTAAAAAATCAGGTAATTTGTGGTCTACAAAATTTAATAACCAATCAGCCCAATAAGTTAATTGCCAATAAATTGTGTAGGGAATTTGAAGCATCAAAATAGCCATAGACATTAACCAAAAGGCTCCTGTTTTAACATGACTAATTTCCCTGGCATAAATAGTGGCAATTTCATCTTCTGCTAATTTATCTAACAATCCCTGACTAACAACTATTCTAAATTTGAAAAAACGAGGCAAGCATCCATAACTGAATGCTATAGGAACATCTATTGGTAAAATTTTCAATTTAATTCCTCGTATTTTTCGTTTTTGGCAAAAGCTACGGAGTAGTTTATTGGCTTCTTTACTATAATTAATTAAAGTTGTTGTTGGTAAGTTTTGGAGACCATAACCAAGAATTAATAATCCATCAATTAACCAGGAAGAGAAGACAAATAATACTGTGAGGAAAATTATAAAATTTCTAGTTGGGTCTCGGTAAAAAATTTGAATTGGTCGAAAATAAGGCAGCCAAACTAGGAAATCATTAGTAAGGTCTAAACTCAACTTTAATATAGTTAGACTTAGCCAAAATAGACCAGCAACCACAGCTATTTTTTCTAGCCAGAAAAGACTTAAGTTAGGAGATTTAAGGTAACGGCCTCCTTTTGCTCTTCCAGCTTCACGCCATATTATTTTCGGCGAGCGATCGTCTATGTCTTTAGCAATATCTGTTGATTTTTTATGGGGTTGATTTGAGGGTTTTGAATTGGAGTTATTAATTTCAGTTGAGAAATGTTGTGTTTGATTTTCTTCTGTATCTATATAATTTTGATTTAACTGAGGATGTTCGATAATATCTGAAGATTGACTAGAAATTTTTGCCGAGTTATTTATGTTCGATAAATTAATATTTTTTTGAGATATTTTTTGATTATTTTTTGCCGATTCATATTTATCTGAAGTGAGATTAAATGGAACAAATCCTGTTTGAATATTTTGTTGTTGATGTGGAGGTGGTAATGGTGGAGGTTTAGGAACAGAAAGACTTGATTTTTGATGCTTTTTTGATGGATATTGTTTTAATAATTCTTTGAGATGACGATTAGCAAAAGTTTGAATTTCATCATTAGAGATTTTTGTTAAATGACGGCATAGGGTAATGGCTTTATCTATTTGTTTAGTTTGTTCATAAGCTACTATTAAGCCCATCTTTGCTTTTAACTTTTGCTTTAGGGGTTCTTGTTGAGAAATTATTTCTAGATGAGCGATCGCCTGTGGATAATTTTTTTGTTTAAGAGCGAGTAAGCCAGCTTTTAGGGATGGTTTGTCTGGCAAAGAACTACCTGTCGTAGAGGGTTTATTATCTATCATTTAAATTGATTTTTGATATTAATATTTTGAATAATTAATTAGTCACCTGCAAAAAGTAGAACCATTTTGCCTATTTATTATTTTCATGTCTTTCTTTAAATTTGAAATTTGACTATAAAATTTTCTGGCTCTAATCACTATTTTTTAGTAAGCATTTTCTGTCCGAAGGAAAACTAAGTTCCTATGCAAAATTAATTACACATTCTATTGACTTTCTATTCCCTGTTCCCTCTCTCAACTAGGAAATTTATTTTGCACGACTACTTAAAACAAATGAGATGCTGCCTCTTATGCTAAGGGTGAAAAAAGAATGCTTTTCTTAGGTAAAAAAATTACTAAGTTATTAATACAGGCGGAATGACCTTTTTGATAATTATTAACCACTTAATTTATTACAGCAGTTTTGGAGTTGATGAGGTACAAAATTTTAGGACTTTAGGGAGT
>NZ_CEZPJD010000779.1:0-3731 GCF_983059655.1 Okeania sp. | reverse complement strand
TAAAAGTCCCCCAAAATTGGGGGATTTAGGGGGCGATTTAATGGGCTTAGATGTAGCATATTGGACTTCTCATATAACCTCTCAGCCTTAGTTATTCAGTAAATTATAGATAACAAGCGATCGCCACACAAAAATTCACCTCAAACTTATCAAGAAAAAATAACATAGCACTACGCAAATAGATTAGAACATTTATAAAAGCTCAAATTTATTCATAGATTACTTTTGACTTTTAACTTGCGCGTAGCACTATATTTATCAAAATAATATGGGTCTAAAACCCCGCCTTTTAAGGCGTAATATTTTTGTTAAATCCCCGTTACAAAAATAACTTCTAACTTTTGACTTCATTCACTCTCCTTAATTTCTCAGATATATTCATTTTTCAAACTAATGCGGTACAACTAACGGGGTAAATATTTTTGGCTTGTTCATTACAACTGATAACTGTTAACTGATAACTGATAACTGAAATGACCCTATTCCCTAAAAATATCAACATAAATACCTGATAACGGGCATAAACTGCTGTAATTGTTATAACTGCTGTAATTGTTATATTAGATATAGTCAAACATAGTAAAAAAAAATAAGTAGAGAAATTCTAGAAAACACCTCTAAAATTTTCTTCAAACTTACAGTCTCAATTGTAAGCATTCAGCAGTCAGCTATCAGCTATTGGATTTAGTTTAGGGTAAAAGCTTTATGAATTGTCTTACTACAAAAGTTGCTTCCTTTGTCCTTCAAATCTATTTTGATTTAAACACTGTTTTTAAGGAGATAATCTTGTTGCTGTTAACGCAGTTCCTCCGGAGGAGGCTAGCTGACAGCTAATAGCTGTTTGCGCAGCATTCCGTAGGAAATGCTTACTCTCAATTTAATCAAATATAGAACAAGATTGACATACTCCCAGGTCTAAATACATGGGTTTTATCCCTTAAAAAGTGATTCTTTCTTTAAAAGATAAAACTATTAGCTGAAAAAAATCTAAAAAAACTTCTCCTGGAAAGACAGGGCTGTTTCATTATCCATAGACACAGGGACGTGGAGACACGGGGACGCAGAGACACGGGAACGCGGAGACACGGAGACACGGAGATGGAGGCTTTTAATTTATGGTTAAAATTTGACTTTTCAGCATTCTAGTCAGGGCTTAGGGACACTTATTGGCTGAAAAATCGGCAAATTTTGGCAAATTTTACTGTTCCACTATTCCCTAATCTCTCATTCTCTCTAAATCCTTAAATTTACAATACTTTAAAACAGCCCTGCTCCCAGGAGAGGAATGTTTAGTTAGGGTTTGCTGAATAAAGCTAAAAGTCAGGATAGTTAAGGTAATGGAGGTTTTTATATTCAATTGAAATTCAAGAAAATTCTTTCACATAAAATGGTGAAACCATTGCCTGTTCCCCCATCCCCGTGTCTCCGCGTCTAAGAGTACAGAGTTTTAGGTCTGCCACTCCAGTAGCACAATTAAATGTATTTTTTATGAATATTCTCTGATGACTAAAAACTAGCCCTGCTCTAGAATAGAGAGACTTTAGACACAGTTTTTTTAGTAAAAAGTTCATATACTTAAGTAGAATTAACTAGAAGACTCCTTATGATTGACCAATATATAACACCCCACCTAAATAAATAAAAACATTAAATAAACATCACCCACACAACATAATCTAGCCATCATGTCAACTATTACTACTTGTGAGCCAAAATATCTAGAACTCAAAAACAGTCTTATCCAAATACGAGACCTAGAAACTGCCGCCTCCGTACTAAACTGGGACCAAACAACCTATATGCCCACCGGAGGAACTTCTGCCAGAGGCCGACAAATAGCAACCCTCAAAGAAATTGCCCATGAAAAATTTACCCACCCATCCATAGGTCAACTCCTCGAAGACCTCCGCCCTTGCGAACAAGGGCTCCCCTACGACTCCACTGCAGCTAGCCTGATCCGTGTTACTCGCCGAGACTACGAGCGTGCCATCCGAGTCCCTTCAGAATTCATGGCCAAATTTTGCCAACATCAAGCTACCGCCTACGAAGCATGGGTGAAAGCTAAATCTCTCAAAAACTTTTCCCTAGTACAACCATATTTAGAAAAAACATTAGACTTAAGTCGAGAATTAGCTTGCTTTTTCCCCCACAAACATATTGCCGATCCTCTCATTGACTTTGTAGACGAAGGTATGACAGTCTCTATACTTCGCCCTCTCTTTGGCAAGCTGCGTCAAAATTTATTACCCATAGTTGATGCTATTACCTCTGGCCCACCTGTTAATAATTTTTACCTCCACCAATATTACCCAAAAGAACAACAACTCAAGTTTGGACGTACTGTGATAGACCGTATTGGGTTCGACTTTCAACGAGGTAGACAAGATGAAACACCCCACCCCTTTACTTGTAGCTTTTCCATTGGGGATGTTCGTATTACGACTCGGGTGTATGAAGATAACTTTACCGAAGCTCTATTTAGTACAATTCACGAAGTAGGTCATGCTCTCTATGAGCAAGGTATTGCTCTGGAATTAGAGGGAACACCCCTTGCTGAAGGAACTTCCAGCGGTATCCATGAAAGTCAATCCCGATTATGGGAGAATATGGTGGGACGTAGTCGAGGTTTTTGGGAATGTTTTTATCCCCAACTACAGGGTATTTTTCTTAAACAACTCAGTTGTGTGTCGGTTTCAGAATTTTATCAGGCTGTTAATAAGGTTATTAAGTCACCCATTCGTACTGATGCTGATGAAGTAACTTACAATCTCCATGTGATGATTCGATTCGATTTAGAGTTGGCCATGTTAGAGGGTAAGTTAGCTGTTTGTGACCTTCCTGAAGCCTGGAATGAACGCTACAAAAAAGATTTAGGTATAGTTCCTGCTAATGATAGTGAGGGAGTAATGCAAGATGTGCATTGGTATGGTGAAATGATTGGGGGAATGTTTCAAGGCTATACTTTGGGTAATTTAATTGCTGCTCAAATTTATGAAACTGCAGTGAAATCTAATCCCGAAATTACTGTTGCTATTGAACAGGGTAATTTTACTCTTTTGCATAAATGGTTAAAGCATAATATTTATCAACATGGTCGTAAATATACTGCTAATGAACTAATTGATAGAGTAACAGGTAAATCTTTAAGTATTGACCCATTTATTCGTTACATTCAAAATAAATATAGTGACATCTATTCTCTTAAATTAGCACTTTCTGCTTGAGGGAAAGTCATTTCAGTTATCAGTTAACAGTTATCAGTTATCAGTACCTTCTTCTAAAGCATTGGGATTGAAATCTGAAATATTCTCTTTCTCTTAGTCGATTATATGGCGAGGTCTTCTTGCCATATCTCGACAGCTTTTTATCCGCTTTCTACAGAGGTCATTTTAGTTAACAGTTAGCCTCCTATGGGGGGAACTGCGTTATCAGTTATCAGTACCCAGGGTCATTTAATTCTAGATTTTAGCAATGAATTGATTGGTTTTTAGACAGCGAAAGATAAATTACCTCAAGCTTGAAATAACGTGGTTTCGTCAACACATAAAATGGCACAATTTAGAATGAAACAGCCCCGATCAGTACCTCTGCAATAAGAAGGCTTGAAATACGGAATCTTCTTTTTTTTATCCTCTTATAAAGAGGAAGCGCAACTACCCAAATTTTTCGGTGAGGTACACCTGTTCCGGACAAGATGTAAGCGCTGGGAATGTTTAATTGTTAATATCTGT
>NZ_CEZPJD010000778.1:0-3731 GCF_983059655.1 Okeania sp. | reverse complement strand
TCTTTCAAGGAGAGGTAATTATTCATTATTCATTATTCATTATTCATTGTTGAAGCTTATTATACAGTTGATTGAAACTTTTTAGTGGCTTCCCATTAACCAGCAATGGTTTCACACCAGGCTTGTTTTTAGCTAGAGCAACTAATCTATCAATCCCTAAATCTATTCCTGCTAAATATGTTGACTGTATTTGTGGCCTCCTAGCTTTTTCATACACAACTTCAATTACATAGCAGTTAGTAGCAGGTACTACCCTCACTTCAACTACAGTATCCACAACTACAGGTATACAGTTAATTATCCCTAATAATGATAGTATAGTTCTGAAATTTAGGTAGTGATGTGAGTTTTTGTCATCCCTTCTGTATAAGAATAGATAGGGTAAAAATTACTAGCTATACATCAACCACCGAAATTTATATTCTCCTATTAACTAATCGAATCAATATGAACTTACCTGTAATTTTAGATATTGCCATTGGTTTAATTTTTATTTATCTGATTTTTGGTGTACTAGCTAGTGAAGTTCAATCAATTTTAACAATAGTTTTGCAATGGCGAGCCACCCATTTAAAAAAATCAATTGAAGAGTTAATTGCTGGTGAAACTCATATCGGCAAAAATAATTCTAAATCTAGTAAAGAAATTGAAAAAGTACAAAAACTAACTAATTCTTTGTATCAAAATCAATTAATTAAAAACCTTAACTATAGTGGTGGCAAAGGTCCATTAGAAAGAGTATTTCGGAAAATAATTCATATGCTTGGTAATTTAAGTCGAGCTGTAACTAGAATTAATAATGTTTTTGATGTAGAAAAAACTGCTCCTTCTGCTATTCCGTCAGATACATTTGCTGCCAGCTTAATTGATACTTTGAAGCTGCAAGAATTAATGCAAGTGCTTAGTGAGGATAAATTAAGAGATTTTACTGATAATATTTTGCTAGATATCAAGAAAATATTAGATAAATTGAAGATAGAAGACACCAGTAAACAGAGAAATCTTCAGGCTGAATTTGAGAATTTGCATCAAGGGTTGAACCAAAATCTTCAGGATTATCAAAACAATTTGGCAAATCTTGATTTAACATTAGATAGAACTTTAAATAAGCTAGATTTATACACAAAAAAATCTCTGAAATTTTTGCCTGATATAGATCATAAAGAATTTAGTAGCCAAATAAATTTAGTCAAACAAGTATTAGAAAATCCCCATGAAAGAAAAGTTTTAGTAACTGAAATGGAACCAAGCTCTTCTAATTTATTAAAGTTTTTGAGAGAGATAATGGAAATGGGAAAAACTGTACAAGCAGATTTGCAAAGTAATAAGAAGGAAATTCACCAAAAAGCTCTTGAAATGATTGAATTATTGCCTGAATCTTTACAAAAAAGTTTATATATTTTAGCAAAACAAGCGACAACAAAAATTTCAGCAACAGGTAATGCTTTATATCAGTTTCAGAAAGAAATTGAGAGATGGTTTGATAGTGGAATGGAAAGAGCGGCTGGTGTTTATAAGCGTAATGCTAGAGGAGTTGCTTTTTTGATTGGTGTTACTATTGCTATAGCTGCTAATGTTGATACATTAAACGTGGTTGATAATTTATCAAAAGATTCTTTAATGCGGGCAACAATTAATAGTTATTCCCAGGAGTTAATCGATAATAATTCTAATCCAAGTGAGCTAGAAATAGGTGATATTCAAAATCAGGTAAATGTAGCATTAGATAATTTAGAATTACCTATTGGTTGGGGTCAAAAACAAAAAAATAATACCTCAGAGAGTCAATCAATTAGTTATTTAGAAGGATTAAAAAAAATATTGGGTTTGCTAATTAGTGGCATAGCTATATCTATGGGGGGTAATTTCTGGTTTAATTTATTAGAAAATATTTATAAGATTAAAAAATGAATTATTGAGGAGACAGGAGACAGGAGACAGGAGTCAGGAGGGAAGAAAGAAGAAGAAAGGTAAGCATTCAGCCATCAGCTATTGCTTTTAATTTCAGATGAAAACTTTATTAATTGAGTCAGAATTTATACTTACTATACAAAACTAGACATCTCCATAAAAGAGGGATTAGGGAGTAGGGAGTAGGGAGTAGGGAGTAGGGAGTAGGGAGTAGGGAACCCACCCCTAACCCCTCTCAGGAGGGGAAATAATTGACAATTTATGTACCATAATTGATTTGATTTTTTATTATTGGAGATGTCTACTGGCTAAAACAGTCTATAGAACCCATTTAGTATCTTCATAAATATGTGCGTTTTTTTAGCTAGGAATCAGGAGACAGGAGACAGGAGGTAAGAGGGAAGATGTGGGGAGAAATAATACAAAAAATTCAACACATCTTCTTCATATTTTTCCTCAAAATTGATGCGCTAAAAGACTTGACTACCATAATTATATAGATCTCAAATGGGTTCTATATTCATTAAAACCCCCTTTATAGTATTACGACTCAGGCAACGCCAAATTTTTTTTCTTCCCTCTTCCTTCTTCCTTCTAAAAAATAAAAATAACTTGTAAATGCCAATCTAAATCTTGACGAATAATTTCTATTCTACTGATAAATTCACGCAAGTAAAATCTCCTTTCTGACTCTGATAAATCCCACCAAAATTGAGTTATGCAAACCGCTTTAGCAGTTTCTAATAAATTGACTGGTGGTAACTGGTTAAGTTGACTTTGTAATTGAGCAATTTCTGTTCTAATTTTGTAGGTACGGAGTTCGGCAGTTTCTTGGTCCAAAATACCATTTGTAGTGAGATTTGGTAATTGAAAAAGAATGTCTTCCTTCTCAGAAATATCTTGTTTAATTTTACTCTTAATTCCGCCCATATTTTGCATTTCTAAAGCAGCGATCGCTGATGGTAAATCTCGACAAATTATTTCTATAGTTTCTGCCAAAATTTGTTGATAATTTAAAGCTTTACATTTTGGTTTGCGGGAACAACTTTTGGGGCGCAAATAAAGATATTCTTTCTCTTTGCGAAAAGTAGTAACTTTTGCAGTAATCATTGGAGACTGACATTCTTTACAAAAAACTAAACCTGCCAGAGAATGGGGAGCGCTGGCAGTGCGCGGTGGCATTCGCCGATTGCGTCGGAGCAAACGTTCGACTTGAGCAGCTTCTTCTCTAGAAATTATAGGAAGATGAGTATTGGATATAACTTCATTATTTTGATATTGTAAGTCACCACGATAAACGGGGTTAGTTAACCAACGTCGCCCAGTGGTAACAGAGATTTTTTTGCCATATTTTTTCTGAATATGACGCACTGCACCCCGCAAGGAAGCAAACAGAAGGAAGTTTTCAAAGAATTCTTTGACAACGGGGGCAGCACTTCTGTCAAGGGTGTAACGGTCTTTACCTCGGCGATATCCGTAGGGTGCTTTACCTGGAGGCGGTATTGCTTTGATGCGGTTGCGGGCATGGGCAGTGCGAATTTTGCGACTATGTTGGTTTTGGCGTATTTGGTTGAGGAGTCTGAGTAGGTCTATTTTGCTTGCTGAGGTGCTACTTGGTGAATTGGGGTTAATGTTGATATCTGAGTCTAGGGGAATAATTTGGATGTTGAGAGATTCGAGTTGGTTGAGGCGATCGCATACTTCTTCTACAGAGTCTCCTAATTCTTCTAGTTTACGAATTAAGAGATAATTAACTGCCTGAGTTTGGGAGTCGAGTAGGAGTTGTTGGAGTTGTTGGCGATCGCCTAAGTCGTGATAAA
>NZ_CEZPJD010000777.1:0-3746 GCF_983059655.1 Okeania sp. | reverse complement strand
CTAGTTAACGATCGAAGTACGAAAATTGGGGTAATTTATTTTCTGCTATTCCCTAGAACCCAGAATTCAGAATCCAGAATTCAGGAGAAATAGGAATTATAGAAGAGATAGTTGGATATTTTTGCCCCTTGATTTTTCTGTCTTTGTCTGTCCTAAATACGCTCCTTTTTGGGCGAAAAAAAACTGAAAACTGATAACTGAAATGACCTTTACCAATGCACATTTTTTCATTGTATAAAACTATGATTAATAGACATCTCCAATAATAAAAAATTAAATCAATTATCGCACATAAATTATCAGTTCTTTCCTCCTACTCCCTATTTTCTGGAGATGTCTAATAGTGTTAATACAGCCCAAAAAATCCTGACCGAAAAATTTTGGTTTCAAGCCTCCTCTTTCAAGAGGATAAAAGAAAGAATATTTCGTATTTTCAAGCCTCCTGGTTTCCTAGGTAATGCTGCGCAAACAGCAGGAGGTACTGATAACTGATAACTGAAATGACTGATTAACCCTTGAAAAAAGGCAGAAGGTACAAAGCAGAAGGGAGAAGGAAAAATTGCTTATAAATAATATTCGACACGCCACTTAGTGTCTACAAACCCCAAACAATTTTCAGTATCGTGTAGACGTTGGGGTATTAAACCCACAATAGATAAATATAGTTTTCAATTTTATCTGTAGTAATACTCTAAAAGAGAATTTTTTTCAGTATATATCTCTATCTCTGAAATTATCTCAGAAAAAAATCCATCTAAGTATTCTTATAAAGATTGCTGAAAAGCCTAAAAATCAATATTTATTGAAATGTTGAATAAATCTCTTGACTATGACAAAATGTATTACTATAATAAAGGTAATGAATAGCTATATAATTATTCATATTTTTCATTAAAATTAACAAATTAAATATCAATGGAACTAGTAGCAAGTCAAACTTCTTTGCCTGCATACGAACAGGCTCCATTTTATTCATTTCCTGAAGGTCTTCAACTACCAGAACAGAATTTTGTTGACTCACAATGGACTTCTTTTCCCGCAGGTGAAGCGAATCAGTTCCAAATTGTCACAACTCCAGCAGATGCCATTGTGACAAAACCAATAATTGAAGCAGACGGTGAAATAGGAACTCTTACAGAAACTAATTTAGTACCAACTAATGTTGAAGCTTTCGATCAAGTTCTCCAAGGTGATGTTCCCTTCGACCGCGATCGCGTTCAAATTATTAATACAATCTCCACAGAAGACCACCCAATTACGCCCTACACTTATTCTCCAGCTACTGTTCCTTTTGATACCGGCCCTACTCCTCACGTTCATTGGTTTGATGCCGAGTGGTTTTATGTAATTGAGGGACAATTAGACCTGTGGTTTGGGGACCCAGGAGCTTACGCACCCGGAGAAATTCCTGGGGTTAATGTACCAGCAGAAGACACTTATAATTATGTTCGTCTCAATGAGGGTCAAATAGTTTATACTCCGGCCGGAACACTCCATTCATTCCGAAATCCTAACCAGGAGCGGGCAACAATGGCTAGTATCTGGTTTAGACAAGAGAACCCAGCAAACCCCGACTTTCCTGTTCCCGAAGGTGGAATTGAACAGTTTTTTACTCACCCTCAAATTGGCATCCAGCTAGATAACCCAGATGCTTCGGAAGCTTTTGTTACAGGCTTGACGGACGAAGAAACTCTAGCTAGGATTGATAATTGGGCAACTTTATTTCCTGAATATAGCGTTGTTATTAGTTCGGGATTTGGTGAATATCTATCGGAAGATGGAAATGGAAATGGAAATAATCCAGAAGATCCTAATCCTAATGGAAGTGTGGTATTTGAATATGACCCTGCATTACTGGATGGTCAAACCGAACTGCTTGATTCTCTATGGTTGAATACTCCTTATGTTCGTCCAAATAACCCAGTGGAGAATACAATTGCAGGAGACCAAGGTGATAATCAATTGGTAGGAAGTCCAGTCAATGATAGTGTTTTAGGTCTTCCAGGAAATGACGTTATCAATGGATTAGAAGGAGACGACAACGCCTTTGGAGGTAAGGGCGATGACTTTATAGTTGACGATCGCGGTGGAAATGATAATCTTTATGGAGACCAAGGTAACGATTCGATTTTTGGTGGTTTAGGTGAAGACTTCATTAATGGGGACACTGGTGATGACGATCTATTTGGAGAAGATGGTAATGATACGATTTTGGGTGGCGATGGCGCAGATATAATTGATGGTGGTTCAGGTGACGATTTAATAAGTGGTGGTGGTAGGGATGATGTCATCAATGGCCAAGCAGGAAATGATACTATTCGTGGTGGTGGAGGTCGCGATCGCTTTATCCTGGGAGCTGGTTTTGGAACAGATGAAATTTCTGACTTTGAAGATGGTTTAGATGTATTTGAGCTAGTTAATTTAACGTTTAATGATTTAACGGTTACTTCTGTAAATGAAGTGACTCAAATTCAGGTGACAAGTACGGGTGAAGTTTTAACTACTTTATTAGATGTTTCACCTGATGTAATTGGAATTGAAGATTTTATTTAATCATTAGATGATGAAGGTCATTTCAGTTATCAGTACCTCTGTAATAAGGAGGCTTGAAATAAGAAATAGTCTCTTTTAGGTAATTAAAAAAGAGGTAAGCATTTTAATACAACTTTTATCCTAAAACTAGCTGATGGCTGACGGCTGAATGCTTACAAAAAGAGTATAATTGGTTTAGACAATACCTAATAGTTCAAAATTTAAGGATTTTAACATGAATCAAGCAAATGAAGACAAAAAAATCACACTTGTTTTAGCTGGAAAATACAAAATAAAACCGGAAAAACGAGAACGATTTTTAGAACTCGCAAAACCTGGTTTTGAGGAAACTCATAAAGAAGCTGGAAATATTAGTTATACTTTATATGAAGAGTTTAATAATCCTAATACCTTTTTGTATTTTGAAGAATGGGTAGACCGAGAAGCTCTTAATTCCCATCTTAAGCAACCTTACATTGCACCTTTAATTGAAGAAATATCGGAACTTTTAGCTGAAGATGCAGAAGTGAGAGTTTATGATATTAATAAATTGAGCTTCGGACTTTAGTTAATACTTATGTAAGCATTCAGCCGTCAGCTATCAGCTATCAGCTATCAGCTATGAGTTATTAGCTCATTATCTTGTAAGGAAATCTCATTTGCTACATCACGCGCCCCCGCGCATCCCACAAATTGGGGGACTTTTAGCAGCTAATAAATTCTTGTTCCCCCCCCAGAATTGGCAGGGGTGTTTCAAAGCATAGTATATTAACGATTTAAGGAGAACATAAGATGAAGGGATCGTGGAACAGTGAAATTTACGAAAATTTGCCGATTTTGAGCGCCAATAAGCCTTTTTAAGCTCTGAGAGAATATCTGGTTCAACGCCACTTAAAAGCCTCCATCCCCGTGTCTCCGTGTCTCCGTGTCCCCGTGTCTATTGAGAATGAAACAGCCCTCCCCCCAGAATTGGCTTGCTCGGGGGGCAAAATTCAGTATCAAAAAACTTTTCAGATATCCTCTAGTACCAATTTGATAAATGTTTGCTACAAATACTGGAACTGTTTCTGGTAGTCAATAGTCAGTAGTCAGTAGCTAGTAGAAAGAGCTGTTATTATCATTTTTGACACTGAAATAATTCTCCAAGTGCTAAATATATATCTGACTTTAACCATTTTTGTTGACCAAACTATTCGTAACATTCTTTTTTCAAA
>NZ_CEZPJD010000776.1:0-3755 GCF_983059655.1 Okeania sp. | reverse complement strand
GTTCCCTAAAAAGCAGTAAGATTTTTGACACGAATAAAATAGGATTGCTATAGTTGAATTAGAGTTAAGGAAATAACCAGTAGTTATTCCTCAACTTAGATATAGCAGTATAGCAGTAATGGCAAATTTATGAAAATAGTGATGTTTTATAAAAATCAATACATTTAATTTTGAATTTAATTATTCATTAAAGACATTTATCATTAAATCTAAGTAAACTGAATCTAACCTGAGAAATAATTAAGAAATAGGCGAGGAACTATAAGTATCTATACTTTAAGTTAGGGACTCAAGAGTCGGCATAAAAGCAAATTATTGAATAGTTTTGCAGGTAATTTTGTCGAATAATTCAAGGTTTTAGACCTCTCCTTGACTTTGCCACAAGTTGTCGGACTACAGGGTAAAAACTCTTTTAGTAAATCTTCTTCTTTTCAAGAAAGGTAATTATTAATTGTTAATTTTTGAAGATCGGCAGATTTTTTGAATTTTGTATGGTTGCCCTCATAATCCTAAAACTGATAGATTTTATCCGCTTTTATCCGCCAATTTTTTGGAGAGTGATACTAAGTTTTGTGAGGATAGATAGAAAATAAAAATGTAATTGTTTTATCTAGATTTTTAATATTTTGTTTAATACTAAATTCAAAAGAATATTATTATATTATAGCTGTCCTAAATAGATTTTGAACAAATTTTAGTTATCTAAATATTGAGGGTTACTTCTCTTGATATATAGCTAATGTTCATATTCTATCTAGGATGACTATAGCAGTATTGACAATCCCAAAAAATATTTTCTATTCCCTATTTATTCCTCTTTTCCTCAAAAATTGTGCACTAAAAAATCTAGTTATATTAAAGAGCAGAAAAATATTAATTTCCTAAGCTTCGTTCCACATAACCTTAACTTGATCTGGCATAAAACTAGCTATTTCTTGAATTCTTTCTGGAGATAGTTCTTCCTTTGTCGCAGAAAAAACAGCTTTAATTACAGTTTCTGGTGCTATTCCTTTAGGAACACCTGATTCTTGATTAACTCGGAAAATAAAAGTATCACCATCAAATATAAGTGGTGGTCTAATTTTACTCAGAAAAGCAACAAGTGGATTATTATCTTTCCAAAGTTCTGCTATTTCATCTGGGTCTGGTTTTTCATTACTGGAACTTAAATCTGAAGCTACTTGATTAGATGCTTCTGTTGTCATTAAATCCCGCATTGTACGAAATACAATAACACTAATATCTCTAGCATCGTAAATATCTGGTAATCCTGCTTGAGTTTGAACTTTCTGAAGGAAAGGCAGAAATTTTTCATCTACAGGGACTTGTTGAGAATCTGTCATAATTAAATCCTTAAATATTATTAGATTATTAGATATTATCACATAGGTAAATACAAAAATATAGCTATCGAGGTAGTTTTAATCTACTCACTAATATGTTTGCCATCTAGATACATAATCATTTTTTAGTTTCCTAGATCTATTGGTTGTTGACTGGGAGGAGTTGTAAATCCAGTTTTATCAAGAATATAAACTACTCCAACCGATAAAATTGCTCCTACGATTAATCCAATTGCTATTAGTACTAAAATAAACCGCTCCAGCATTACCTTAGTTTCAGGATTATAAGATTCTATGACCTCCATCTGGTCATTTTGGTCGTTTTTATTTTCTTCTGACTCAGCTGAATAATTATCTAAAGGTTGAAAATTTGAATTAGGCATTTTATTCATTCAGGGGTAATTGGTAATAGCTCAAACAACCTAAAAATTTGTATAATAATAGGTTTGTAGAGCTAAAATATAGCTATGGTATCTTATCATAACTGATTAAAAGAAGGAAGAAGTAAAAAGGAAGAGGGAAGAAGGAAGAAGTAATACCATTTCTCAAAAATTTTTCTGCATTTTACTGAGCTAGGGACGTTGCATGCAACGTGTGTACAAAGAAAAAAAATAAGATCCCACCCTTAAGGACAAAGTTTAAATTAATCCTAAATGATTCTTTATAGCAGTCGAAATAAAAGTGAAAAAATATCAAAAGCTGAAAACTCAGAAAACGCCAGATTTTTTCTTCTTCTTTACTTTTGCTATACAAAAAAATACAGTAGAAATTAATCTCTCGTTTCTACTGTATTTAAAATCAGAGTATTAATAGAATTTCCCTGTAATTAGGGCTTGCTGATTAAAGATCAAAGCTTTTACAGATAAAGTTTTTAGCTTTTTTGGTCTTGAAAAATTACCTTGTTTTTAGCTCCAATCCCTCAAAAAGTTAGCATTTTGGGAATTTCTAGGAGAATAAAATCAAGAGCAGATTCTTCTGACTACCTCTTCTGTAATTCCCATTCCTCCTGTTTGCGTAGTATTCCGTAGGAAATTCTGGATTCTCCCCTGACAAAAATACTTTTTCAGCAAACCCTAATTAGCGATGAAAAAAAATTATCTTCTTTCTCACTTCAATAGCAAATCTATCTACTCTCATAAATAGCTGATAGCTGATAGCTGTTTGCGCAGCATTCCACAGGAAATACTTACATCTTAAGAACTACAACAATCAGTATTATCATTAATATTTGTAATTCGATAATCCAAACCTTTAGTTTCCTTCGGATGCCTATTTTTAGAGCGTCGGCAATTAAATTGTTTTGCTGAACTTAATGGAATATCTGCATAAGGTTCAATAGGCAAAAAATCTTGATGATAAGGACCATTTTGATCTGTATAAATTTTGAAAGTTTTATCACAAACAGCCATTCTTTGACCTCTGTGCAAAGTATGACCATCATCATCAACTACCTTTTTCCAAGGACCTTTGTAAATTACAGCTTGATTCCTTTCTAAACATTCTCCTTCCTTTCCTTTAAAAGCACGAACTGTCACAGAATTAAATTCAATTCCATCTATTACTTGCCATGGCTTTTCTTGACGTTTAAGAATTTCAACTCCATAAAAACCAGCATCTTCAAACATTTTCAGAAAAACATCTTCTCGAAATGCTCCAGCAATACAACCACTCCATAATTCCGGGTCATTAATAATACCTGGAGTTGGGTCTTCATCACAAACAATATCAGAAATAATTGCTCTACCACCTCGCTTTAAAACTCTATAAATTTCACTAAATAGTTTTTCTTTATCTTGGGGGCGAACTAAATTCAACACACAATTAGAGATTACTACATCAACACTATTATCTGGAATTAAAGGTTGTTCCTTGCGGAGCGCATTACATTCTGATTCAAAAGCTGCTAGAGCATCAATAGAAGTAATAGGATTTGCAGTAAGCCACTGTTCAACTATGTCTAAATCCAGAGCTAAATCCTGAATTTTTCCTTTGACAAATTTGGTATTTCTGTATCCAATCTTAGTAGCGATTTCATCTTGATATTTTCGAGCTAATCCTAACATATCATCATTAAAGTCTACTCCTATTACTTGCCCTTCAGTACCAACCTTTTGAGCAATAATATAGCAATTTTTTCCAGCGCCCGAACCTAAATCTACAACTGTTTCTCCTGGAGAAATATAAAGAGTAGGGTCACCACAACCATAATCTTTTTGAATAATTTCTTGAGGTAAAATATCTAGATAATTTTCCTCATATTCGGTTGGACAACATAAAGCTGGCTGTACTTGTTGAGCGCCTGCTTGATAACGCGTTAAAACTGCATTTTCAATATTATAGTTAGCAGTCAATTGTTCATTTGTAGTTGTATCGGTCATTTCAGTTATCAGTTATCAGTTATCAGTTATCAGT
>NZ_CEZPJD010000775.1:0-3762 GCF_983059655.1 Okeania sp. | reverse complement strand
CTGATGTATGTTCCTCTCATTATCTATTGGTATGATGGCTGGCTAAATAAAAGTATAAGTATAGAACATGAATACTTTAGTCATGGAATAATAGGTCTACCTTTTGCTGGCTATATTGTTTGGAATAATCGTCATAAATGGCAACAATTACCCAATATTTTTCACCCCTTGGGAGGCATATTTTTAGGACTTGCAGGAGCTTTGTATGTAAGTGGTATCCCAGACTTAATCAACTTATCTTTTCCATTAACACTAGCAGGAATTTGTCTTTGGTTTAAAGGAATTCCTGGATTAAAATTAATGGTTATGCCGCTAATATTCGTTTTGCTTGCTAGTCCTAACCATATTCCTTATCTAATAGAACCTTATGCCTTACCTCTACAAAAATTTATTGCTGCAGTAGCTGGCTTTATTTTAAAACAATTAAATATGGATGTTATTGTAGAGCAAATATATCTATATGTAGGGGAAAGAATTGTTGAAGTTGCTCCTCATTGTGCAGGTTTAAAAATGTTGTTTACTAGCCTCTATGTTTCACTAATGTTACTTTACTGGACTGGTGCTATAGATAGTCGTTCTAAAACAATTTTTTTACTTTCTAGTGCAACAGTGGTTAGCGTCACGGCAAATATTATCAGAAACACTATACTAACAATTCTTCATGGTACAGCCCAAGATGAAGCTTTTCATTGGTTGCATGAGGGATGGGGTGGAGATATGTATTCTGCTTGTATGTTGGGATTATTAGTTTTGATGATGAATTGGATAGACACTAATTTTACAACATCATTTGAAACTGCCAATCAGGCTGATACATAAAGTAATTTATTGAGTTAAAAGAAATGTAAAAAAATAAATTACTGTCTACAATCTCTTAGAATTTGTAGACAGTAATTTACTTGTCAAAGACTATTCCCATCCACTTTTTGCTTATTACTTCTTCAATATGATTTATATTTTAAAAAATCTGCAAAAGTATAAATTTCCCCAGATAGTATTACTGGTATTTCTTTTAATCGTTTTAATAGTAGGAACTGTACCTGGTTATATAGCAGGAAAATGGTCATGGGAAAATACACCCAAAGTTACTAATCTCAGAAGCTTAAGACAAGTAAGAAAAAATGGATTAACTATTCCTAATTGGAAAACATCTCATGAAGAAATAACAATTGCCGATCGTAAATGGTTACTTCAAAAAATTAATAATGAAAATAAATCTGTCATTTTGTTACTATTAACTCAAAATGGACCAAAAGACAAACCTCAAGTAGAATGGATGGATATCAATGGGTTTAATCGTTGGAAAACTGATTCGTACAATCGAGTTACTTTCACCTCAGAGATGCCTGATGAAAATAGAGATATAGAAGCAAGATTCTTGAGAGGATGGACAAGTCAACAAACCTATGCAGTTATGCAATGGTATGCCTGGCCTGGAGGTGGTAGCCCAGAACCTGGTGATTGGTTTTGGACTGATAGACTAGCCATGTTATCTCGAAATCGCATACCTTGGGTAGCAGTGAGTATTTTATTTCCAATTGAACCTTTAGGAGATATTGACCCCTATCTGCCACAACTTAAATCTATTGGGCAAAAAATTCAAGCATCATTAACAAAAGAAGCATTCAAATAAATGAAGGCAGAATGCAGAATGCAGAAGGCAGAAGGCACAATTGGGTGGGATTTTATACTTCACCCAATTGTTGGCAACGCGAGTGAAGGCACGCTTTTATACCCTTGTTCCCTTCGGTAACGGGCAGAGAGAGGTCATGAGTCAGAATTGCCTTCTGTATAAGCAACTCCTGTCCTCTTCTTTTCCCGACCGTCTGCCAATAGTTAGCGATCGAGATTTCATAAGATATTGACTACTCCCGGGACTAAAGTCACGGGGATTCTAAGTAGATACCATGCAACAGGATAAATCCATATTGCTTCGTCTATTCTTAGCTGACCAAAGATATATTCTTTGGGGACAAGTCAAAGTGCCCCTACACAGTCGGCTAAGGTTAATACCTAGCGTTCTGCTTACTTTTTGTTAACAATAATAGTATAGGACAACTAAAGTTGTCTAGTCTAAACGACTCCCTTGTTTTCATCCCCCGGTTAAAACACGGGGACCTTCAACGTCGCTTTTCGGTAATGTAGACAAAAATTTAACCGCTAATTCCATGATTAACTGCTACTACAAAAAGTTAACTCCTTTATTCTTGGCCAGTTTCTACTCTAGTTCTGTAACTATTTCCTTCGCAACTCTAATTTTTCCCAAAAGAGCTTATGGACAAATCCCATTATCAAATAACTCTCAGCAAAATATTTCACAGCTTAAAGCGCCATCCATAGGTTCTCCCCCTTTAAATCCGAATTTTGACTCGGACCCAGAATTACGGTTGAGACGTTACTTACTCGGACCTGGAGACCAAATTTCGATTCAAGTTCAGAGATTTCCAGACCTAAATATAGCTACAAGTATTGGTCCAGAAGGTACTGTTCAAATGCCCTTAGTAGGAACAGTACTATTGCAAGATTTGACAATATTAGAAGCAATAGAAAAGATTACCTCTGAATTAAATAAATTTATTATTAATCCAGAAGTCTCCATATCCTTAGTCGTACAACGTCCAGTTCGAGTCACGATCGCCGGAGAAATTACTAGACCAGGCTATTATCCAGTAGGAGGAAATTATCAAATTTCAGATGCTTTAAGTGCAGCAGGTGGTACCACTTTTACCGCAGACTTACGAAATGTAGAAGTGCGTCGGACTTTAGCTGATGGATCTGTAGTGAGTCAAGTAGTTAATATCTTAACCCCATTACAAATGGGTGGCTCTCCTCCTAATTTACGTTTAGAAGATGGAGACGTAGTAATTGTACCTTATCAGACTTCTATTGTAGCCCAAGATAGCGATCGAGAACTACTAACTAATTATAGCCAAGCAGGTCCATTAGCTACTGGTATTGTGACTGTTAATGGGGAAGTAGAAAGACCCGGTTATTATGCTGCAAATCAAGTATCTTCTGCTTTACTCGCTTCTGGTGGAGCATCTCTAACTGCCGATCTACGAAACATTTTAGTACGTCGGAAATTAACTGATGGTAGTGTCGTTGAAGAAACAATAGACTTATATACTCCCTTGCAAAATTCTACCGAATTGCCTAATATCCTTCTCAAGGATGGGGATGCTGTAATTGTACCTAGATTGCAACCAGGCTCGGATCTTGGTTATGACCGCGATCTAGTGAGTAAATCGACTTTGAGTGCACCAGATATTACTATTCGTATTTTCAGTAGTCCTAATGATACCCTTGCTACGACTAATCTTCCGAACGGTAGTAGATTAATAGATATTCTTAATGGTATAGCATTAGAGTCAGCAGATTTGGAAGCAATTAATTTGATTCGATTTGATCGAGAAACAAAAAAAATAGTTAGACGCGAACTCAATGGTAAAGACGCAATATTTGGCGATGCTTCTCAAAATATTTTACTTCAGAATGAGGATATAGTTGTTATTGATAGAACATGGATTGATAATATTAACTATTTATTTGAAAAGTATACACTTCCGATCAGGAGTTCTCTGGAATTTGTTCTTTTTTTCCGGTCTTTGCAACAAGATACCTCTAATGTGTTTTTTGGTGGGGGTAGTGGTAATAATCGGAGGAATAACAGAAATAATAATTAGGGTTTGCTGAAAAAGTCTTTTTAAGGAGTAGGGGAGTAGGGGAGTAGGGGAGTAGGGGAGTAGGGGAGTAGGAGAGTAG
>NZ_CEZPJD010000774.1:0-3770 GCF_983059655.1 Okeania sp. | reverse complement strand
AGTCCAATATCCTGAAGCCTTGGCCGGGAAGGGTAGACAGGTTGACTTACCATTTCTAGTGCCAGCACTATGAGTGTATTTTAGACTATCTAGATTGCTTATGTGTATAAATAATATAGAATTACAAACTTTGGGGACTTTATTTATACTGTCTTCAGGTATCTTTGTTTAATGGTTAAATCAATAGTTCATTTATTTTTTGAATGTCTATTTGAATGTTTTAGATACAATTCTCTGTATAAATATATAAATACATTTTCGTACTGAGCTGGTAGAGAAGAAAATTTAGAAATTACTATTGTTGAAAATGTAATCTGGGAGTTTCAGCAAAATAACGAAACCTGATTTTATCAAAATTACTCGTCATTTCAGTTATCAGTTATCAGTACCTCTAGCTGTTTGCGCAGCATAAAGTTTCTAAGACTTGTTGGCGGTCTAATTGAAATTGCTTGTAACTGCTATCTAGAGAAAAGTTTTTATTGCTATCCGAATAGCCAAAATATCCTAAGTTGCAGTTAACCTTGTTGCCAAGAGGCTCTAATTTTATTGTGACACAACAACTATCAACAAATTCTATCCGTATTGTTTCCTCTTTTGATAACTGGTCGATTTTTGTAGGTAAATCTTCTTCAAGGAGCATCGAGATATCGAGGTCTAAGAAGACTTTGATTTCTTCTTTGCCTATTTCGATGGAGATAGTGCGATCGCACTCGTAACAAAAACGCCTAATTCCCATTTCAAAGTGAGACAATTCTCCCAACACATCTTCCGGAGGAGCAGCAAATTTTTCTAATAAAGGTTTTCCCCATCTGATTTGAAATTTATGAAGATGCATATCGCGTTTTATAATCACAATTAACCTTTTTTACCAAGCAGTAAATAAAATCGTGACAACTGGCCCCATGCCCGATAAAACTCCCAATAATTTAGAAGAGCAACTGCTTTTAGAACAGGCTAAGACAGGAGCAGAAGTAGATTTATTTAAAAGAATAAAAGTGCTCATGGATATGGAAGCAGAAACATCTCCAGAAGCAACAGAAACAGCAGACAAAGAGTTAGTAACTGCCCCAGTTGAATTTTATTTTCCAATGTTAGCCAGGTAATATTGAGAGCTGAGGCATGGGGAGATTGCAAGTTTAGAGCTCTATTAGGCCAATGTCTTTATGGTACAGGAGGTTGGTATGAAGGATATGTGGATGTTACCCGAATTTATGTAGGGGATGTAGCAGCTTTAGAGAAACAGCTTACTAGAAAGGTTGAATCAGCATTTCAAGCAATACGTCAGGTAAATAGTAGTAGGCAGGTGTATTTTAAAAATAAATGTAAATTTCCTATCCGCCTAGCTTTGCGTTATAGAAAACCATCTGATGAATGGGTAACAGGAGGATGGTGGAATTTTGAGGGCAATGAAAAAGCTGTTCTGTCTCGTAATCAAATAAGGATTAGATCCGACAACTCTATATTTTATTACTATGCTGAAATTACTCAAGAGCCTCATACTAACTATCGTTGGTCTGGAGATGAAGAAAAGAAGCTCCGGCGCAGAAAGCTGCCGATGCGTCAAGTAAAGCTATCACCTGATTCGGATGGTGACTATGTATTATCTATTTCATGCAATAATCTTTAGCTCAATCAGTCCAGTAGGGTGCGTTAGGTGCTTACTACAAACTACGGTTGAACTGTAAAATATCATGTTGTGCCGTAACGCACCGTTGAGTAGTTTTTAGCTATCTTAAATATCTCGGTGCGTTACGCTCCGCTAACACACCCTACTGGACTCTCATTTTGACTCCTAACTTCTGACTCCTTCTTCAAAATTTTCCCATCTATCAACAGCATCCAAATTAGAAACTACTCCTTTTTCCATCAAAACCACACCATCTGCAAAACCAGTGATTCCATATTCACCAGATTTATAAAGTTCTTCAATTCGAGGTACAATTTTTTCCAGTCGTTGCCGATCGCTCTTAAATGCTACCCGATATCTATTCAACCGCCACAGGTCAACAATAATATATTCTACTTTTTCAACTTCTCTAGCATCATTTCTAAATTGCATTCTGGGAAATCGCAAAATTGCTCGACGACCTGATAAGTGCGGAATAATATAAGTAGTTGCTGCCACGCTAGCATCATCAGGAATTTTCTCTAACAACGGTCGCATTTGACTAACGTGCTGCCATTGCTGATGTGCGGGTACATAAACCCAAGGTTGTACTGAATCTGGTACTAAAAAATAGAAGGTGCGATTAGGATTAGAAGTAAAGGTAAAAAATAGTGACAAGCAAAGACAAATTACCCATAAACGCTGAAACTTTAGTGATGGCAATGATGAATTTTCAACTTCTGATTCTCTCTTTCCCCACCATAAAATTGCACCGTAAAATAATCCAGGTACTACTGTCATTGCGTAGCGAATTGTAATTGACAGTACAGACAAACCTTGAGCAGAAAATAACTTTAGCAAAGGAAATCCTGCTATCATCCAAGAAGCGGGAGCAATAGCAGGCACAAATGCTAATGGCAACCATTGACCTAATAAATATTTGATAGTGCCAAAGAATGGGGTAAAAATTTCTGCAATTAAACGCCAAGGGTTGCTAATCATACCCCAAATAATTTCCAGAGTAGAAGCTTCGTCTCCATCTGCATATTGACCGAATCTTTCCATCATAAATCTCTGGGAAATATCTTCGGAAAATAGGGGCATAATTAGATTTGTCAGAGCTACCATGTAGGCAAAACTGAGAGTACAAATAGCTAAACCTATTCTGGGGTAGCGTTTACTCAAAATTAGATAAAATCCTACTCCAAATAAAACTACTCCCGCATCTTCTCTTACTGCTAAGATTAATATTGCTAAAATCCAAAATATAGACCATCGGCGTTTTTCCATTGCCAATAGTAGACTAAATACAAATATAGGTATCTGACAAATATCATGGAAATTTGCGAGAGTAGGGCCAATTACTGCATTAGCACAATAGAAGCTAATGGCGATCATGGCTGATAAGGGTGGCTGGAGATATTGTCTAGCTAAAATGTATAAAACTAAACCAGCACCAGTAACTAATGTGACTTGTAAAATTGTTAGGGTGACAGGATATGGAAATAGAGCATATATTGGCAACCACAGCAATAGGGCTGGAGTAAAATGTTGGCCTAAGCGGTGATAGTATACTTCTGATACTTGGCCTTGATGAACTACATTTGTGGAAAGAGCAGAAGAGAGAGAACTTTGAAAAAAACGACCATGCGTATTATTCCAAAAGACTTGGTTAAATATACCTTGGTCGTAAGAGGCATAAAAACTATAATAGCGGTGCAGATTAAATAATAGACATATAACAAAGAAGGCGATCGCCGCCACAAGCACCATTCTGAAGGACTGATTTTTTTGCCAGCTAACCAACTTCATCCACTTTTAGCAAGATTCAAAATTTAGAGTTACATTTTTTTACGACTGAGGCACAAAGTTCTGAGAGTATCCTCAGCAGACCTCCAACTGCTATAAACATTTAGATTGCAGTATACCACTTACCAGAAAATTATCCCTAGCTTGAGTCATTATAACCACTGGTAAGATAGTTCTGTATTCTGGTACTATAAAATATCAATTATGTCAAGTAAGTATTAGGTAACATAAATGTACTCTAGAAGGCGAATTGAAAGTATTAGTGTCACAATATGAAATAGATATTAAATTATCTCAGATACTAATTTTCTTTTATAGGCCATTAACAAAAAATATAAAATTCATCCAATTAGTT
>NZ_CEZPJD010000773.1:0-3783 GCF_983059655.1 Okeania sp. | reverse complement strand
TTCTATACTTTTAAGGAACATCTGAATTCTCACAACTTATTCCTGATTGCTATATAGGGTTTTATTCAGTTAAGAAATAAATTGTTAGTATTATGATAGTTGAATAGGAGAAAACTAAATGCAAGCAACTCAAACCCGCTACTCTTCCGAAGAGTATCTAGAGCGGGAAAAAACCGCTGAATTTAGAAGTGAATATCGTGATAGAGAAATCATACCCATGACTGGAGGTACGTTAAATCACAATCGAATTGGACTAAATGTTGCTTCTGCCCTAAAGTATGGTATCAAAGGGCAACCTTACGAAACTGCTATAAATGATTTGCGCTTATCAATACCAACAAAAAATATTTACACTTATCCAGATGTGATGGTAATTTCTACTCCAGTTATTTATGCTGAAGGTAGGCGAGATACTATTACTAACCCTCAGATAATTATTGAGGTATTGTCGCGATCGACAGAAAGTTATGATAGGGGGCAAAAATTTGAGTATTATCGCAGAGTAAATAGTTTGCAAGAATATATTCTAATCGATCAATACAGGTATTATGTTGAAAAGTTTAGCAAAACTGAGGATGGCAAATGGTGGTTGTCAGAATATGAAGGTGATGGTGCTATTTTATCTTTAAGTTCGGTGGAGTTTCAAATCTCTTTGTCAGATATTTACGAAAATGTAGAATTTGAGTGAAGAAGGAAGAAGGAAGAAAGCATTTAGTTATCTACAACAGAAGCAAGGAGACGTTTAGTTATCTACTTACTTCTGCATTATTCCTAATCTTTACTATTATGGCATTACTCTATCCTATAGTAATTCCCAAAAAGCGTGAGGTACAAAATTCTTTTGTTTGAGGCAACAGGGAACACCGGAGCTGGGAATACAGGAATAAATAGTCTTATAACTGTACCTCACTATCCTCAAAATTGCTGTAAGTACATAATAAAAATATTCTCCTCTCAATATTGAAGAAATATCCCAAATTTATGCGCAGAAGTACTGATAACTGATAACTGATAACTGAAATTACCAAGGTAATATTTCACCCTTTGCGTGCCAAAAAGTACCTGTATTTTCTAAGTTTAATTCGTCAATTCTAGCTAACAAATTTTCTGCTGCTTCTGCTGGAGATATTCCTGTAAAATTTGTCATTCTAGTACTAATTAAACCAGGGTGTAAAATTGCTACAGCAATTCCCTGTGGTTTTAGATCCACAGATAAAGATTTACCAGCCATACTAACTGCAACTTTTGACATTCGATAACCATAAGAACCACCAGAAGTATTATCATCAATTGAACCAATTCTACTTGTAATAATAGCAATTTTTGAGCCAGATTCCATCAAAGGTAATAAAGCATGAGTTAGGCGTAAAGTTCCTATTGCATTCACTTCAAATTGTTTGCTAATACTATCAAAATCTAAATAATCTAGATAATTTCTTTCAACAATTCCAGCATTATTAATTAATACATCTAATTTTATCCCTTGTAGATGATTAACTAAATTAGCAACATTTTTTTCAGAAGTAATATCTACTCCTGTTTCTACAGAAATTCCTAGACTTTCTAATTCTCCGTCTGACTGGCGACAAACAGCAATTACTTTGTCACCTTTACTATAAACTTTTTTACATAATTCTTTCCCAATACCACGATTAGTTCCTGTAATTAAATAAGTTGCCATAATCGACTTTTTTTCCTTAATTGCTGATAATTTTGCTGGTTGATTATATCATATAAGTAACACAATTTTTTTTAAGCAAACAGCGGTCAGCCATCAGCTATCAGCTTCATTACCTTTAGTCAAATTGTAGCTTGGTTTGAGCCATCGAAAATCAACATCTTCATTCATTAGAAAGAGGAGGCAATAAAACCTCTAACTGCTCTAATAAAATGGGAATATCTGACGCAATAACTCCCCACAAAATTTCTGGTCTCACCTCGTCGTAGCGATGAGCAATAATATTTCTTAAACCAATAAGACTGCGCCAATTTATATGAGAGTGTAATTGTTGAAACTCTAAAGATATTCGACGTGCAGCTTCACCCAAAATTTCAAATTGACGCTCTACTGCACTTTGTATCAAAATGTTCTCTAAAATACTCACTGTAATTTACATCAGTAGTAAATTCCTGGATTCGACGAATTGCCTGTACCATATCCCAAACTGAAGCAATATCTCTATTGTTTTGCATAAATTATTTGATAAGTATTTAAAATATTAGCTAAACGATAGGGATTTTTAATCATAGCTTTTTCTACTAAATCAACTGCACGTCCAAACTTTATTTCTAATTCCTCTTGCATATCTAATAATTTTGACAATGTTAACTGACAAAAAGGCTCATAAACTACTAAAATATCAACATCACTCTTAGGGTGAAAATCTTCTCGCAATACTGAGCCAAATAAAGCTAATTCCGCAATATTCCAGCGCTGGCAAAACTCAGCAATTTCTGAGTAGGAAATTTTCAGACGTTCTGTGAGAATAACTTTTAAATCAATCTTTTGTTGTTCTTTAAGCATTATACAGTTCCTTAATTATTGACTTTTAAAATTATGCCAGATTCTACAGAAAACTCAAAGCAAATTATTACGGTAGGCGACCAACCAACGACAGATGATGAACTTGGTTTTGCCCCTTATGTTATAGCAATGGCTGAGTTTTTAACTCATAAAGATACTAAACCGCCACTAACTATTTCTATCGAGGGTGAATGGGGTAGCGGTAAATCTTCTTTTATGAAACAACTTGAAACTGAGGTTAAAAATAAGTCTCAAGAATTAGATAAGGAAGATTTAAAGAAAGTTTGGCAGAAAATTAAAAAAGACCGGATTATTTTCAGCGATATATCAGACATCTATGAATTTTTGAGATTAAAATTCAAACAAGAAACTCAAACTGTTTGGTTTAATGCTTGGCGACATGAAAAATCTGAATCACTTTGGGCGACTTTTGCTCTTTCTTTTTTAGAACAATTGTCTAATAATCGTAATTTATCTGATATTTTATATAATTTATTGAGTTACTTAATTCTCATCGGTAATCGTCTTGACTGGAAAAATAAACCAGTAAAATTTATCCAGACTTTGGTAATAATATGGTTGATGGCAACTATTATTGTTTCTGTTCCATTTATTGTATTTTTTCCAGATAAAATCACGGGTGTTTTACCGTGGTATGAAAAGTTAGCAGATATTGTTCAAACAGATTCAGAGGCAGAAGAGGAAGATAAAAAAGACGAGCAAAAAACTGATAATAAAGAAGATGAAAATAATCAATTTTTAACTTTCTGGTTACAGTTGGGAGGTTATGGTGCTGCCTTTGCTGGAGTAGGAAAACTTCTGGCAATATTAAAGGATTTAATTGGCGACCAGAAAATGGATTTGACTCAATATCTTGAGCATCCTGATTATGATAAACAAGTGGCTTTTATTGAAAAGTTTCACGAGGATTTTTCTAAAATTGTTAATGCTTATGTGGGTGAAAATGAAAAGATTTATGTTTTTATTGATGACCTTGACCGTTGTGATTTGGGTAAATCGGCAGATTTATTACAAGCTCTAAATATGATGATTTCTAATGACCCAAAGATAATTTTTATTTTGGGTATGGATAGAGAAAAGGTAGCAGCAGCTATAAGTTTTAAACAAAGAAATATTATTCCTTTTCTAGCTTCAGCGATCGCCGAAAATCAAGTAGAGGAAAATGAAGTTCAGAAGCTGAACAAAAAGGTTGATTATGGTTTTAGTTTTCTGGAAAAGTTTGTGCAATTATCATTCTC
>NZ_CEZPJD010000772.1:0-3794 GCF_983059655.1 Okeania sp. | reverse complement strand
CTCTTTTTCAGAATCTCAGTTCGAGATGCACCTTTTCATAGCACTCTTTTTTACATCTGGTATAAACTATATTTTAAAATCAGTAATAAATTTATGAAAAATCGACAAAAATTCTCTATTAGTATAGTAACAATAGCTACCATTTTATTAAATTTCATGATTTTAGGATGTCAAAAAAACAGCAAAAAAATACAAGAATTAGATGACAAAAATCAGACAATATTGTTACAACCAAGTACTGTAGAATTATTACAACCAAATACTTTAGAAGAAGAAAGTAAATTTCAAGCAAGAAGTTTGGCAATTCGTAAGAAACTAGCAGCTATAGACTTAGAAGAACTAGATAATTGGTGGAGACCCAGAAAAATTGGAGATCCTCATAAATACCTACTGCCAGTAATTTTATCTAGATTAAGTTTAGAAGATACACAAACAGGAAAACTTTATAATGAAGAAGAAACCTGGAAAATTTTACTTCAACTAGATAAAGATAAACCAAGCCTTTATCACTTCCGTAGTTATCTAGATGTGCGAATTTTCTTTTTATTTAGAGATAAAATGCCATCTGATGTATTAGCATCTTACAAAAATCAACTACAACGACCGAAAGTCTTCAAGTGGATAAAAACTGGAACAGAAAATCATATGTTTATGCATCGTGCATCCGGTTTAGCATTGATGGATGGAAGTAGTTGGCCTGTAGGAGATCCGGCAACTGCTGCTACAAATGAGGCATGGTTGAGAGCAGAGCTGAATAAATTTTTAACTATTGGACAAGGAGAATTTCATTCTTCCACTTATTATGGATATAGTATTGGTGGATTACTCAATCTCTATGATTTTGCTCGCGACCCAGAATTAAAAAAACTGGCAAAAGGTTTACTAGATTGGTATGCAACTAATATGGCACTAAGACTAAGTTGGGGCACTGCTGGAGGTGCGGAAAGTCGGGGTTTCGATCGCAGTACCTGGAATACTGGGTTAGGTACAGTAGCATGGATGTGGTGGGGAGAAGGCACTGAAGCTGTAGAAAAGATGGGAAATGGTACTGCTAGGTTAGCATTGCCAGCAGCTCTAAGCACATATCGTCCTCCAGAACATCTGCGGGCACTAGCTCGTAAACAAGTGCCACTGCCATTTCAACTCAGGGCAAGTCATCCAATTTACTACAGTTACTCTCAAGGAAACCGCTTATGGGAAAAATTCTATATAACTGAGGACTATAGTTTAGGCACTTTATTAGAGCCTACTCGTAGTTATCAAGTTGAGGGTACAATTAGCGCACAATATACTACTTATAAGTTAGTAGTGCGTGACTCTGAAGGCATTAATAACGCAGTAGTAGGTTTAGGTGGCACTTATCATGGACCCCAAGCAACTGGAAGTAGCCCTGGCGATCAATATGTACAGCAGAAGGGAGCAGTAATGTTTCAGCTAATTCTCAGCGATCGAGATTTGCAAGCAGGAGTGCCAGCACAGTCGAATTTAGTTTTGCCAAAGCGTTATGGTGAACCGAAAAAATATAAAAATTGGTATATTTGGCGCATTGAAAATATTTGGTTATGTGTTCGACCTTGGGCAGATGAGGTAAGTTTACAACCATTATCTCGGAAATATAAAGATTACCAAGCAATGGTTGCTACAGGAAAAAAGACAGCTTGGGTCACTGATGTGGCAAGGGTAGCTGATGTTGGAGATTTTGAAAGTTTAAAACAGGCGTTGGATAAAACTCTGATTGATGATAGCGAATGGGAGAGTCAAGGGCGTTTGAGTTATTTGAGTTTAGTTGGCGATCGCATAGTTATGACATATCAGCAAGATGGTGCTATCGGGGAGGCTGTAGTTAATGAGGAGAAAAGAATTTTAAAAAATTGGCCTGTTTTAGAGAGTCCATACGCCAAACAGGAGTTGTACAGTGGGTTACTAGAAGTTAATGACCCCAATTTAGGTAAATGGCAATTAAGAGGTAAGTTGATGGGTCCAGAATGGGATTAAAGTTTGGTGCTGGTGTGTAAGTCTGGGGACATGGGGAAATAAATTCAAAGATTTGGCAATGGTGTTCAGATAGAACATTTTTTTATACCGAATTAAGCAAGTCTAATATTATACAAAATATCAAAAATAGAAGACGGTAATCAAACATAGCATTACTATTAAGAAATAGAGTTATACCATTTCTCAAAAGTCTTGCTACATCTCCTTGAAAGTAGGGAGTAGGGAGTAGGGAGTAGGGAGTAGGGAGTAGGGAGTAGCTAAGAATCAAGATTTGGAGGGAGTTGTAGAGGAGGTAGTCAGAAAAATTATCCCTTGCCAACTCTGCCCAACTATACGCCAGAATACTCACTTTTGAGCTTTATAAGGCGAAAATCAGGTATTTCTGATCTAAAAAGGCTAAAACCAATATCAGTAAAGACTTTGATATTTAATCAGCAAGCCCTAACTAACCAGTTACAAAATCCTAAAAACTTTACCAATCAATACTTTTGATTTTTGACTTTCGGGTAGCGACACTAGCTATTTATAGCAAAAATTTACCAATTTGGTATGACAAATGTCTTATATCATATCCGGATAATTAGCGCTCCAGAAAACTTTATCTTTTTTCGGTGTTGGTAATTTGAGGTATGATAGTTCGGATAAGAGCGCTATAGAACTCCGTGACCTTTACGCTCCCCGAAAAACTGTCTCCTTCTATTCCTCTTTCTTCTTCTTTTTTCCCTCCTGACTCCTAAGTAATTAAGGTTAATATCATACACTAATTTACCAACGCCCTTTTTTCTTCTTTCTTTCCTCCTGACTCCCGACTCCTTGTTTTGAGCCGATCAAAAAAATCTGACTTTTGACTTATAACTTCATTACGATAGAATTTAACAAAAAGTCACAGAGAGAAAATTACTCATGCTATTAAAATCAACAACTAGACATATCCATATTTTTGCTGGAGTTATAGAAGACAATGAACTCGTTCCTGACGATCGGGTATTAACTCTCGATATCGACCCTGATAACGAACTTAACTGGAATGATACTGCTGTGCAGCAGATTTACGGAAAGTTTGACGATCTGGTAGAATCCTATAGTGGGGAAGATTTAACTGAATACAACCTACGTCGTATAGGTTCCGATTTAGAGCATTTTGTGCGATCGCTATTACAATCTGGTCAAATTAGCTATAATCTAGGTGGTCGTGTCAATAACTATAGTCTAGGACTACCAAGAGTAGACATTGACCCAGAAGCTAAATAGCATATTAAAATTTAATCTTTAGTATAATAATCTGATAACATAATTGTTATCGGATTATCAAAATAATTGGGTCGCGCCACCCCGCCTTGATTGGCGATCGGGTTTTTGAAGCCTTGCTCAAATCCTCGTTACAAAAATAACTTCTGGCTTCTGACTTCTGACTTCTGGCTTCGCTAAGTCTGTGCTCTCCTACTCCGACTCCGATAATGTTGCAAAAATTGCTTCATAGATACCTGACGATTGGCCATAAATTGACTCCAAGCACCAGGAAAAAATTGCTCTAGAGTTTCGACTAAAGCAAAAATTTCTAGATTAAGCATCTTATAATATAATTCATGAGAATGTTTAAATTGAGTTAACAGCTCATCTATGTTTATCTTAGGAGGTGGCTGTTTGTCATCAGTTTCTTGATTGGTAAAATTACTGAAAGTACCAGAATCAGAAGATTTAGACATAAATTACCTCAAATGATTAAAGACAATATATGATAAAATTAACTTAATACAACTAATAATTGAAATAATATTTATAGTTTTATTAGTAAAACA
>NZ_CEZPJD010000771.1:0-3795 GCF_983059655.1 Okeania sp. | reverse complement strand
AAAAGACTAGTGAAGCGCAAACCCTAATTATATGAATCAACGCTCTCTGATATCCACAGCACGTTGTTGAAAAAGTTCAGCCTCTCTATACTTTCCTTGCTCATAATAGAGTTTGGCTAAATTCTTCAGACTGTGTGCAACATTACGATGGTTTACACCAAAGGTTTTTTCATTGATAGTCAAAGCACGTTCCAACAATAGTTCGGCTTCTGCGTACCTTCCTTGCTTGGAGTAGAGTTGTGCCAAATTGTACAGACTGTGTACAATATGAGGGTGGTCTGTACCCCAAGCTTTCTCATTGATAGCCAAAACACGCTGCAAAATAGGTTCCGCTTTTGTATATTTTTCTTGAGAATAGTAGAGTGCTGCCAAGTTGTTGAGGCTATCTTCGATACCGGGATGGTCTGTACCCAAAGCTTTCTCATTGATAGCTAAAGCACTATGCAATAGTGGTTCTGCATCTTTGTACCCTTTTTGAGAGTATAATTCTGCCAATTTTTTGAGACTTTTCCCCTCGGCAAGTCTATGATGTCGTGAGCGTCTGCGACCTCCTCGTTTATGAGACTTTGGTGGCCGAAGTTGCTTGTCAGGTTGTGGCAGTGGCCAGAGGCTGAGAGCATCATCAGGTCTATCATGTCGTGGAGGTTTGCGACCGCCTCGTTTATGAGATCTTGGCGATCGAGATTTGCGATCGCCTAGTTCATCAAATCTTGGTGGTGGTGGTTGGCGATCGCCTAGTTCATCAAATCTTGGTGGTGGTGGTTGGCGATCGCCTAGTTCATCAAACCTTGGTGGTGGTAGTTGCCTATCGTCTCGTTCATCAAACCTTGGTGGTGGTAGTTGCCTATCGTCTCGTTCATCAAACCTTGGTGGTGGTTGGCGAGCAGTGAGGGGAAGTTGACTTTGTATCAAGCGCTCAGAGTCATTTAATTCAAGCTTTTGTTGTCGCCATCCCAAAGCAAGTAAACTAATAACTCCTCCCCAAATTATACTAGGATAAACAAAACGCATCCACTTTTTTTTAGGAGTCTGTTTATCCCGACCTTTTGCTAAAATTGCCAACTGTTCCTCGATCCAATTTAGATTAAAAATTGTCCGATAAATTTTGTTAAAAACAACTAATCTATCTTGTTTTTTTATGACTATACCTGACAAACGTAGTACCATTTGTATTCGACTTTCATCAGTTTTAACTCCTCCCCGCAGCAGAATTTTTCTATATAGTCTAAGTAACTCAGGTGTGAGTAGATTTTGACTAAGTAAATGATGACGAATATATGTTAAATGAGTGGGATAATCTTTTTCCTGCCAATATGTCAAAATATGTTCTTCTACTAACTTATCAATATCTGGCTCAGTACTATCTGTATGATCCACAATAATTTGACAAAGTTTCTGAGTTAAAAATGGTTGACCCCCAGTCCAATCGAAAACTCGCCGTAAAACAATTTCCGGCTCTTCTACTATTCCTATTAATCCCTGAGTTAAAATTTTTCCTTCTTGAAAATTTAATGCTGTTAATTCAATCGGATGACCAATATTAAAGGGAGTATGTCTCCCATCCCTAATTAAATCTTCTGGAGTTGCTACTCCAAAAAAACAAAAAATCAGCCGATGATAATCAGAATTTTCATCCTCAGCTCGGCGATTATAACAAGAGCGAATAAAAGCTAAAAATTCATTTTTAAAAGGTAAATTTACCAGTAAATCAATTTCATCCAGAAAAAGATATATTTTTTCAGTTGAAAAATTAACAAATAAAATCTCTTCAATAAATCTAGCCAAACGTTGGATATTTGTAAAACTTTGAGAACCTTCAATCCAGCTTTGATAATCAATGCTATAAGCCAAACCAAATCCTCGAAATAGTTCTTCTAAAAAACCGTCATACCAAGATTGTTTTTGAATAGAAAAATCACCTAATCTACTCATATCTATTGCCGCACATTTACAACCTTGAGACCGTAATTTTTTCATCACTTTTACTCGCAAACTAGATTTACCCATTTGACGAGCATTAAACACATAACAATATTCTCCACTTTGCAGTTTTTCATATAATTCTGCATCTTGTTTTCTTACCACATAAGTAGGGTCATTTGCAGATAAACCCCCACCACTTAATTTATAACTAACCATAATTTTTTAAAGTCATTTTACTATCAAAAAGGCACTTAATGTCAAATCTGTTCTGTTTAATTGGACATAAAAAAAATTATCCAACTGCCATGACTACTAAATTTCCGAATTCTTTCTCCTCCTGAATTCTGTTTGCGGAGCATTCCGTAGGAAATTATCATAAATACCCTAGCTATTTGTAGCAAACATTTATCAATAGACCTCTCCGGAAAAGAGGGAGTAGGGAGTAGGGAGTAGGGGAAAATAATTGATGATTTATTCACGATAATTGATTTAATTTTTGACGATCGCCAGATGTCTAATTTATATCATGTCCGGATAAGAGCGATCTGGAAAAAACTGATCATAAGTGCTTAAACAATAAATCTTTCTATTTTCCCTACTCCCTTACTCCCCACTCCCCCGCTCCCCTACTATTTTAATAATAAGTATTCAACCGGACATGATATTAGTATAAGTTCTGTTAGACCTCCTCAATGGATTGATATTCTATGAAGTTTAAGTCATTCGTATCAATAATTTGAGTATTTTCGAGAATAGCTATAATTTCACCATTGAAAACAATATTTGTTATATTTTCCCCAATATTGGAATCCAAATCTATGTCTTCAACACTAAAGGCAACTAAAGCTAAATTATCCTCATTGTCAAAGTCAGTTATGGTATTACCTCCTTCAAAAGCAGTTAATACAAAGATATCGCCACCTTCACCACCACTGAGAGTATTATTTCCCTGGCCACCATAAAGTAGGTCGTCACCCTGCCCACCATCTAGTAAGTCATCGCCTTCCCCACCGATAAGGGTATCTTCTCCTTTGTCTCCATTGATGCTATCGTTGCCTGTTCCTCCGTGGATAATATCATCACCCTTACCACCATTGATGCTATCGTTACCTGTACCTCCTGATAGTGTGTCATTACCTTGGTTGCCATTGAGGTAGTCATCTCCTTCACCACCGTAGAGTAAGTCGTTTCCATTACTATCTTGGCTGCCATCACTACTACCACCATAGATGCTATCGTCTCCTTTATCTCCCATCAAAATGTCATCATCGTTTTCTCCAAAGATAGAATCATTACCTTTACCTGCATAGACAGTATCTTCGTTTTTCCCTGCGTAGATAATATCTTCACCTAGATTCCCATTGATTAAATCTTCTTGGCGTCCACCAAAGATTAGATCGTTATCATTAATGGGAATGTTAGTCTGACTTGCTTGAAGTTGATCTGCACTACCTGTACCACCAATAATAACATCACTACCATCCATACCCATGAGACGATCGCTGCCTTCATTACCGTAGGTGACATCAGTATTTTCGGTGCCGATGTAGTTGTCTGACTCTGAAGTTCCTATAAAGGTGTTTGCTTCTGGAATCATACTGATAGCAGCATTGAAATCCACTATTGGTGGTATTGGTTCAGCGGGTATCAACAGGATTGTTTCTTCTGGAGCTAAAACGGAAATTGGCCGTAGTTCGAGAATGGGATCTAAGTCAGAAATTATTTCTGGTTCTGATACTAAGGTTGGTTCTGGAGTAGGCTCTGGAGTTGGTTCCGCAGTAGGCTCGGGCGTTGGTTCCGCAGTAGGCTCTGGAGTAGGCTCGGGCGTTGGTTCCGCAGTAGGCTCTGGGGTTGGTTCCGGAGTTGGTTCCG
>NZ_CEZPJD010000770.1:0-3795 GCF_983059655.1 Okeania sp. | reverse complement strand
TCTTTATTATCCCCTTAAAAGGGGAGGCTTTAAACCACAATTTTTCGGTAAATATACAAGTATAGTGAGAATGTAGATTAACTGTCTAAAAGCAACTAATAATTTGAAATAAAAGTATTAATAAGTGTTGATAGTAGAAAACCCACACAAAAAAACAAAAATTTATAACTATATAAAACCTTCTTCAGAAATAAAATTATTCCAGTCTTTAACCGTAAGCATTAAGCCATCAGCGATAAGCTTTAATTATCTTTAGTGGACAATTTAAGCTTGTTGTTGTGATTCAATTCTTTGTTTAAAAATAATGTAGTAGAAGTTAAGCAAGTGCTTGCTTAATTAAAAAGCTGATAGCTGAACACTAATAGCTGTTTGCACAGCATTCCGCAGGAAATGCTTACCTTTAACCTACCACCTAATATCAAATTCAGTTGAATACTTATTATATAGTTGGTAGAGATAGGGAGATGGGGAAGTGGGGAGGTAGTCCGATTTAATATTGAAGTGTGGATAGAATTATAAACATATACTGTATAGTCGAATTTTATATAAAACCTTATTGTGAAATGAAATTTTCCAGCCTTGACCTACTACCTAAAACCTAACCTCCTAAAATCTTCTTCAAACCTAAAACCTTCTTCAAAAAAAATTTATGAGTAAATTTGTATTTATAACTGGTGGAGTAGTTTCCAGCATTGGTAAAGGAATTGTAGCAGCAAGCTTAGGCCGTTTGCTCAAATCACGGGATTATTCCGTATCCATTTTGAAATTAGACCCCTATATCAATGTAGACCCAGGTACCATGAGTCCCTTCCAACATGGAGAAGTATTTGTCACAGAAGATGGCGCAGAAACAGACCTAGACTTGGGCCACTACGAACGATTTACAGATACCTCCATGTCTCGTCTGAATAGTGTGACTCAGGGTTCAATCTACCAAGCAGTAATCAATAAAGAAAGACGGGGCGATTACAAAGGAGGCACAGTTCAAGTTATTCCTCATATTACCAATGAAATAAAAGAGCGGGTACATAGAGTTGCCAAAAATGCTAATCCAGATGTAGTAATTACAGAAATTGGAGGGACCGTAGGAGATATTGAATCTCAGCCCTTTTTAGAAGCTATTCGGCAATTTCGTAAAGATGTGGGACGAAATCATGTTTTATATATCCATGTTACCCTAGTCCCTTGGATTGCAGCAGCAGGGGAAATGAAAACTAAGCCCACTCAACATTCAGTCAAAGAGTTGCGCTCTATAGGTATTCAGCCAGATATTCTAGTCTGTCGATGCGATCGCCAACTGAGCACCAGCTTAAAAGAAAAAATGTCTGAATTCTGTGATGTACCTGTAGCATCCGTAATTACATCAAAAGATGCCGAAAGTATTTATGAAGTACCTCTAATGTTAGAGACAGAAGGACTAGCCGTGCAAGCTCTAGAATTATTAAATATGGAGCAACGTCAACCAAATCTTGATAGGTGGCAAACTTTGGTCAATCGTCTTTATCATCGGGACAATCCTGAAATAGAGAAACAAAATGTCCAATCATCTACTACTACAACTATCGAAATTGCAATAGTAGGTAAATATATTCAACTCAGCGATGCTTATTTATCAGTAGTAGAGGCATTACGCCATGCTGCAATAGCCATTGGTGTGGACTTAAATCTGCGTTGGGTCAGTTCTGAAGATGTGGAGGTCAAAGGAGCAAAGACATACCTGGAAAAGGTAAATGGAATTATTGTTCCGGGTGGGTTTGGCGTGAGAGGTATTGATGGAAAAATAGCTGCTATTCAATATTCTCGGTTGCAAAAAATTCCTTTTTTGGGCTTATGTTTGGGAATGCAATGTGCAGTAATTGAGTGGGCACGCAATATAGCAAAATTGGAATGTGCCCATAGTGCGGAGTTTGACCCTGAAACACCAAACCCAGTGATTAATTTGTTACCCGAACAACAAGATGTAGTAGACTTGGGCGGTACTATGCGACTGGGACTTTATCCTTGCCGTCTTCAAACAGATACATTGGCATTTAAAACTTATCAACAGGAAGTGATTTATGAACGTCATCGTCATAGATATGAGTTTAATAATGCTTACCGGAACCTGTTGTTAGAAACAGGATATGTTATCAGCGGAACTTCTCCTGATGGTAGATTAGTAGAAATTATTGAACTTCCCACTCATCCTTTCTTTATTGCGACACAATTTCATCCAGAGTTTCAATCTCGACCTAGCACTCCTCACCCTCTATTTCATGGCTTTTTTCAAGCTGCTAGTTCACAAGAAAAATGTTATGATACGTCTGTAAATAATGCTGAAGATACCCAAGATAATGTAGTTATTACAGGTTCTATCCTCAGTGCTGACTAGTTTCTTAAGTTACTAAAAAAAATTTTATTATTGTTTGTTATCAGGTTTAATCGTCTTACTCTTAGGCAATTACTAATAATCTTAAGTACAGCATTAACTATTGTTATATTTTCTAATATTAATCGCTGATAGTTACCTTCGATCATTCAAACTTTTAGGATTAGTAGTGTTGAACTTCTTAATAAAAGAAGAAATATTTTTTATTGAGTGAACCTACCCCAGTAATAATATTTTTGCTAAAAACCCTAAATATTTTGAGAGTTAAAAACAAAAAATTAAGCTTTTCAAACACATTTTACTTAAACAAATAAGCCTGTTAAAAATAGTGGGATAGATTCATTGAGTAGTAATTTACTAGATCGAGGGTAACTCAATAATATCGATCGGACTTTTAGAGTAACTTGCACTAATTTGGAGAAATGCAAGAAATCAAAGCTTTGAGGAGGTCATGTGGCCTACTGGATTAAAATAGATTATGAAAGAAGTAAATACTTGATCGACCTCGATCGTATTACTGCTTTTTCTTGTCAGTCAAATAAGCGACTAACTTTCTGGTTGCCAAATAGCAGTCAGCCAATTATTTTACATAAACAAAGTTGCGAATATGAGTATCAGTTAGTCCTAGAATATATTAAAGACAAAATTGAGATCAACTATCTACCTAATGATGAATTTTGGGTGCAAATTATGTACGACCGCCATGAATGGTTTATCAATTTGAATTGTATTAGTACATTTGCTTTTGAACCGAATGGTCGTATAACTTTTTGGCTACCAGATAGTACAAAAGATATTATTATTAGTCCTAAGATAGATCCGGAAGCTTATAAAAAGGTTGTGGAATTTATCACAAAAGTAACAGGGTATTCTTTACCTTGAACAAGAAATAAGGCAGAAGGGAAAAAGTTTTTTCATCACTGATTATCCGGACATGATACTACACCTTTTTCCAATCTAAACACTAGATGTACCATAGTGCTATAGTTTTTATCTACTACATATAATTTATGTGTGTAAATCCTGATTTATTTGACAAACAGTCTCTAAATACCAATTTCAAAAAAGAATGTTATGAATGGGGTAAACTAAAATACTGGAAGTCAAATTTAGCTATACAAAATGAGATTAAAGCTATTCCTACTGACTACTAACTACCGATAATTTTTCAATTAGTTATTATGCAAACTTGTCCAAGCTAATTTAGCAGCTCCTACAATACCAGCATGATTACCTAATTTAGCAGTTAATAATTTTAAGTCTAAACGAGAACTCAACAAAACTCGTCTCTCAATTTCTGCTTTAGCTACAGGCAAAAAAAGTTCTGCACCGGCACTTACTCCCCCCCCAATAATTACAGCTTCTGGTGTTAAAATGTAAATCAAGCTTGCCAAACCTGCACCCAAAAGTCTGCCATAATATTCCCA
>NZ_CEZPJD010000769.1:0-3796 GCF_983059655.1 Okeania sp. | reverse complement strand
AAAAACCACTGGATAAGTGTTGGCAAAATTGGGATGAAAATTGGTTTCCCAAAGAGGGACCCTCCCTCAAGCGTTGGGGTTGTGGGTTAGCTTTACCTTTGGGTAATGATATAACGGAAAACGAATAATCAAAAATTAATTGGATATTTAAACAATGCAAACAATAATAATGACTGTCGGTACGTCGATGCTGAGAAACCGAGACTCAAGACCTTGGATGGGACAAAAGATTATAGGCGATCGCAACCTTGCTCTTAATTGGTTAAATCAAAAATTCAGTGAGGACGAAAATGCTCTTGAATGGCTAAGTGCAGAAACTAATACATTCTGGCGACTCGACCCCCACCCTAACGATGAAATTATGCTTTTACACTCAGAAACTCCGGAGGGTTTAGAATGTGCTGAAGTTATTGGAGATTTTTTCAAGTCTGCTCTTGGTCAGGAAAATGTAAGTTTGTATCAACTTCCTGGAGTTAATTATGAAACAGAAGAATCTGAGTCTGCTTTGGAAAAAATGGCAAAGTTGCTAGAAGAACTAATTAGTGTCGCTAAAGGAAACATCACCCTGGCAGCCACTGGAGGTTTCAAAGCACAGACTATGATTATGGCATTGGTGGGAAACCCAAAGTGGATTCCTGTCTGTTACATTCACGAACAGTATAGAGCATTAATTTATCTACCCCACCTAGAAACTAATGCTACTCCTGGGAAAGTACATACTGCTCCTAATAACCTTCCTAATTCCACTAAACCACGCTCGGAAGTAGTCAATGTTCAAGAGTCTAGAGAACATCATCGCCCTAAAATATGGAAAAAGGTAAAAAAGATGTTAGAAAATTTGCCTTGGGTTGAATATGTTCGTTTCGATAAAAATGCTTTTAGCGCTCCGAAAAATGGAGTTAAAGCAGCGCGTCGAGGAACTATAGATGGCCGTCATATTTTTTTGCTGCATCTTTATGAAAGTGAAGATACAAAAATGGCTGTTTCTATAGAGACGACTGGTTATACAGACGAACACGCAGAACAAGCAGCACAGGAATTGCGGAAAAGGTTAGGTCGGTTGATTAGTTAAAGCTATTGGTTAATTTTAGAAGCAATAGGTTTAGTTTTGTTAGTCTGGAATACTGGCAATAATTAGTTGGTTTTTGTTACCTCAACCCAACCAACTGTTTAAGTTAGTTCAGTTTAGAAATAGCTTGTCGAACTTGCTCAATTTCTAATTCTAATCATTTGTAGTAATTTTGTTCAAAACAATAGTCTGGAATGCAGGAAATAGTTGGTTGAGTTTTGTTATCTCAACCCAACCAACTGTTTAAGTTAGTTCAGTTTAGCAATAGCTTGTCGAACTTGCTCAACTTCTAATTCTAAAATTTTGGCAATCTTTTCGACAGGAAAGCCTTCCTTTAATAAGCGAGGAATAATTTCTAGCTTTCCTTCTATTTTTGATTCTGCCATTAATTCCTGAGCAAAACGAGTTTTTTTCAAATCATTCATACTAAACATGGCTTCTAACTCCTTACGACTCATTTGTGGTAATTTTTCCAGAACAATAACGGACAATAAATTAAAAATTTGTAACCGATCATTTTCATCAGTAAACTGCTGTTTTACTCGATTAATTAAAACGGTTGCTCTGTCCAAAAATTGTTTCTTCTTTTCTACAACTAATTGAACTATTTGTATACCTAAAGGAGTTGTTTCACTCACTTCTAATTCATTCAAATAGATGCGCTTGACTAGGGGAGAATCTAAAAAAGGTTGCACAGACTCTCTTTCCCTTTTTGTTGGTTCAAAGCTACGACTTTTAAAGATAATCATAGCACGCCAACGTAAGTTTGGGTCGTTATCTCTAAGATAGGTGAAAATCTCAGAAAATAAACGTAAATAGATTTTTTCGTCTTTTTGAAATTGCACCTCCGTAAAATAAATTGGTTGGTCAATATCTTGAGGCAAAAATACCCCATCTATTCTAAAGGCAGTCTGTTTTAATTCTACTGAATCAAAACGATAATCGTTGAGTTTTCCTGGCACTTCTCCCCATAACTGAAAGAAGGTTTCGGGTAACTCTTGGAAAATTCGATAAAATATATGGTCAGTTTTCACTTTGAATGAAGTTGAGTAAGAATTCTAGTTTCTCACAAATTTAGGTATAGCAGAAGAAAGAAGGAAGAAGAAAGAAGGAAGAAGGAAAAGTCTTACGTTGTCTGAGTTTTAAACTTTTGAACTGTCCTAACCTTTCCTTCGACTGCTATAACTTCTTAATAGAGACTAAGTCACAAATTTTTTAGCAGTTAATTTAACGGAGATTTAACTTATGTATCAGAAAGCTTACGGTATTATTGAGACTCTGGCACCTCTCCATGTGGGTGCGAGTGCTGGTGAAGAAACTGGTAATTTAAACTTGATTTTTCGAGACCAGTTTACTCAGACAGGAATTATTCCCGGTAGCTCTATTCGAGGTCGGATGAAGGCAGAAATGCGCGAACAACAAGGAAAAACTATTGCTGAAAAATGGTATGGGCAAGAAGCAGAAACGGGTAAAGCTGATAGCACGACAGAATCTTTAGTTAAGTTTGAGTATGCTTCTATAGTTTGGATACCCGTGTTTTGCCCTGGTCAACCTATTGTTTGGGTAAGCTGCCCTCGTTTGCTCAAGCGATATCAACGTATTGCTGGGGATGAGATTAAACATGTTGCTAAGAAGAATGAAAAATCTAAAAAGGTAGATTTGAAATTTAAAGACTTAGATTTGCCAAAAGAATATACGGGTTCCCAAACTTTGAAAGCAATAAATATAGATGGTAAGAAGACTCTATTTTTTAACTTTGGTTTTCTGACTATTAATCAACAAGAAGACTTAACTCCTTGGTTTCCTCAAGGTAAGCAATTACCTGCAATAATAGTAGAAGATAACGAAATTGCTATGATTCACGATATGGCCTTGTATCGTCAGAGTCGAGTTGCTCTTGATAAGGAGCAAAAAAAAGCAGCTAATAAAGCATTTTTTAATACTGAAGCGTTGCCAGAGGAAACCATTTTAGTTTTTCCAGTTGCTATCAAAAAAAGTAAACAGAAATCTGAATCTGATGTTAATACTGAGGAAAAAGATAAATCTCAACCTGCTACTAACGGTGAGAAAGAGGATAAATGGCAACCTTTTGTGAAAGAAAAAGAAACTGATGAAGAAAATACTTCTAGTATATCTTCCTCAGATAGTGTAAATGAAAGTGAAATTTATTTAGGTGGATTAGAGTCCATCGGTTTCGGAAGTTGTAAAGTGACTATTAGAGGAGTATAACAATGAACTTTCAACCTTACAGATTAGATGAGTATGCTCACAACTTGGTGTTAAAGTATAGCGATCGCGACGTTTTGAATGAAACTCATAAAATGCGAATGACGGTTGCTTATGGTTTAGAGCGGTTTTGGGGAGAGCAGTTTCGGTTGGAGAAAGACAACAATGAAGCTAAAGCTCAGTATTGGCAAGATACTTGGAAAGATCTTGTAGAGATTATGGCAGAAGCTGGTGTTAAAGTTCCCAACGATTCTATAGAAATTCCCAAGGATAAGAAGAATGAGGAGCAAAAAGCTAAATATAAAAAGCAAGTTGAGGGGATGGCAAAGAAGTTATGGGCAGCTAACAATAAGGAAAACTCTGACAATGAGGAAAACTTTAACCAAGAACATCGTAAGGTAACTCTAGCTGTACTAACTCAACTTTGTGATTGTATGGTATGGTGGGCACAACGATATAAACCGAGTAAAGAATAAGTGCGTATAGTGCAAAAATTGTAGT
>NZ_CEZPJD010000768.1:2039-3796 GCF_983059655.1 Okeania sp. | reverse complement strand
AGTAAACGCGACATTTTGTTTGAATATTTATCAATTTTGATGAAAAATAGCGGCGATAAAACTAGATGGATTTTATCATGCAGAGAAGAAGAATATAAAGCCTATGCTAATACTTTGACAGTGGCAAATGTCAGAATAAAGCCAATGAGCATACCGCAAGTCAAAAAACTTTTAAAGAAGCGATTGAAAAGTTTACAACACGATTTTTTAAACCAGAACAAAATTAGAAATACTATTTTAACAATCATAGATACTAATGCAGAACAGGAATCTTTTTTAAGGAATCCTTACTATTTATCTTTATGGCTATCTCAAGTTTCATCGTCTAGTGATGAATCAGATTTTGCAGATGTAAAAAATCGTATTCCATCTATCAGAAGTTTGCACGATCTAGAGTTAAAACGGGAGATATTAAAAGGTATGAATGTAAATACAACAGTCAATTATGAGGAAATCGAGAAAGCCCTATTTCAATACCTTTTGGAAGTATTATCAGTTTTGAGCTTTCATCTTATGAGGATATCTTTACAAATTAAACACACTTCTCATTACGGTGTAAGTATTTCCGATCATAGTATTTTGGATTCACTATATAAAAAATACGAATATTTGAGAACTCATAGAGTCAATTTCGACCAAGAAACAAGTCAAAGGTTAGCTAAATATAAATCTTATGAGCTGTCACTAGATAAAATTCAAGAACATAAAATTGTTCAAAGTGATAGAAAGTTTATCAGAATACTCAAAGTTTTAAATACCTCTAAGTGGCAAAATTATCGTTTGAGAAATCAAGATAAATTTGATTTTTTTATTGTAATTTCTAGTATTATAGATATGGCAGAAAAATATCGCTTAATAGAGTTAAATTCCAATTTTAGTTATTTTTCTAGGTTTCTTAATCAAAGAGCTGCTGACTATTTAGCAGCTCGCTATTTTGTTGAAAATGGTTTAAAGGGAATACTCCAGAAAGGGGAAATTAATTTTTGGTTATTTAGAACAATAGCAATTTCAATTGCTATTTCTCACGAACCTCATAAGATACTAGATCCTACAGTCGCATCTAAAGACCCTGTATTAGCCACAGCAGTTGTCAATGGCCTTTCATTTGTCAGAGCTGATGACAAAAAGCTGCTGAGTGGGTTTATTAGAAGTTTTGTTGCACAACTCCTCGATCCGAAAAATTTTGACTCATCTTATGAAGAATATGATCCCTGCAACCCCTTAAGAGTCTTGAAATTTGTGAGCAGACTATCTTCAAATGGCTATAGTAGCTTCTTTTGGCTCCCTCGCAATTTTAAAAGACTTCTTCAACTTAGGGATACGAGTATTGCAGATACAGCAGCTATTACTCTTCTTACCCACGCATCTAGAACTGAATTTGATATTAATAATTGGATAATTCTGTTGCAATATTTGTTAATAAAGTCTTTTCGTTTTGAATTATCTCAAAAAGTTTACTATGGTTTTTCAACAGCGATTTATAGAGGTTTAATTGGAGATGTATAATCAGCGATCGCTCAGTAAAAATTCGTTTTGGAATTGGTTGTTTTGTATAACTTTCCCTATAATTTTTAGTTATGTTTTAAGTGCTTTTATTTTCTTAGTATATGCTTTGTTATTAGGGTTTATTTTTCAGGAAAGCCAAAGTGAAATTGGTATGCTTTTACCGTTTGTCTATTGCGCTTTTGCTTTACCCTATTCAATATTTGCTTATTTTAGATCGGGGATAGCTATTCCCAGGTCTATTATAGTTGGAT
>NZ_CEZPJD010000768.1:0-1939 GCF_983059655.1 Okeania sp. | reverse complement strand
ACCCCCTGGTAAAGCAACTCAAGAAAAAATTGATATAATTGATAATAATTATTGGAAATTTAAGGATAAAGTTAAGTCTCAGGAGGGATATGTAGATCGAACACAAGCAAATTTCGAGGAAACAAAAGGTAGTATCAGGTCTATTGGTGAAGACCTTGATGGCTTAATATCTGAGCTAGAAAATATATGCAATTTAGCCAATAATAGTCAAGAAGTTGACGATGAAAAATATTTAGCTAACAAGAATGGGTATTGTAACAAACTAAGAGATATTTATTTGCAGCTAAAAGAGTCTACAAATTCAAGCTCAAATAACTTTCAGAAATTCAGTAATGATTTAATCAGGATTGAAAAAAATGTTTCAGATGCCAAAAGATTTCTTCTCTCTTGGAATAATTGGTTAGCTGCACAAAAAAAGGTTACAGATAATAGAGTCATTACTAGAGAACAAGTCGATAATTGGATAGAACGTGCGAATCGTGAATTAGATTTTGTTTATAAAACAATTGAGAATTTAGACAGTGTTATAGAAAGAATTCCACAAGAAGAATCAGAGCTTCGTAGTAATATTGAAGCTATAGAAAAAGAATCTGAAAATTTTGAACGTCAGATTAGTGAATATGAAAACATGAAAAATTTTACGTTGACTAAGGAAATTGTTAATGATGCAAACAATAATTTATCCTCCATAAATGATTTATTGGAGAAAATTTCTCAAACTGAAAAAAATACTCAAGTTTTAGTTAATAATCTTAGAAAGGAATCTGATGAAATAGATAGGATAATTGAACTTATTTATGACTTATATCTTGATGGTAAAAATCTTCTGAAAATTCCAAAATTTACTCCAGAAGCATTAAGTCAAAAACCTAGGGCTAAAAGTAAGCTAGAAATTGTTAATAACTTCAGGGTTAATAAACTTCCTTCTTTGAAAGAAGAAATACAGAATGAACTTGATATTTATAAGTCTCTGCAAAAGTTAATATTTCAGAGATTAGGAGAAACTCGGTTCTCAATTAAAAACACCCAGGATAGACTCGAATACTTGATCAACAGTATAGGAAAACGGCTTTTAATATCTACTATCCTATGGTCTGCTATCTATGGAGTAATTTTAGCAGTTGCGATTACTTTAATTTGGTACTTTTACAAAAAAAGAATTTTGAGAAAACAAAAACTTCTTGATTCTAAAGATTTAGACAATCTACTTGATAAGATTAAGGATACTAAAGAATTTGTCACAATTAGAAAAGAAGCAATACAACTAATCTATGAACATCAAAATAATCTGAATGTTCAAGAATTATCATCAGTAGTAAAACGCCTAAAAGAAACGGTGAAACAGATGGAAAAGTTTAAGTCTGATGATGATGTAAAAGTTAATGCGGAGCTAAGAAAAGTAGCAGAGTCTCTTGAGCTACGTCTAATGGAAAAGCGGAGTTTCAAATAACTCAGAAGTTAAAGATTAAAGTATAAATGATGTGCTACTAGACTGATTAGAGTCAAATTCAATTGTACATATTTAAAACAATCTATGAAGGAGTTGGTAGATGGAAGTAGAAAAATGATTAGGGGCGATTTGCTGGTGCAACGCTCCGCGATCGCGTAAATTTATCTATAGTCTGGAATACTAAAAATTAATATTATTCAGTCAGAAGAGAGCCTAAAAAAGTCGATAACAGCAGGATTGCATAATGGTTAAGCTTTTGCAGATAGTTAATTAGGGAAAGGAATTATGATTGTAGTTTAATTTGTCAATGGACTATTAATAATTAATAATTTTCCGATTAACCACAAATGGAGTACATTTTATGTTGAATAAAAAATCATGCGTATAGGCGAGTTAACCCTAATAACATTACTCTATCACAATTTTTAAATACTTACAACCTGAAATCCAGGTTTTTTTTGGAGCTTTTCAAAATGAAGAAAGTTTTTT
>NZ_CEZPJD010000767.1:0-3797 GCF_983059655.1 Okeania sp. | reverse complement strand
CTAAGGGTATCTTTTATGGAAATAGAAAAGCTTTAGGAAAGCCATTTTCAGGAGCCTAACAACTATCAGGGTTCAAGAGACCAAAAAATTATGAAAAATGACTGCCAGAATCATAAAGCCCAGATTGGGCATTGAACTTGTAACTTATTAAATAGACATCTCCAAAAATCCAAAATAAAATCAATTATCACACATAAATTATCAATTCTTTCTGCCTACTGCCTACTACCTACTACCTACTGCCTACTGCCTACTGCCTACTCCCTCTTTTCTGGAGATGTCTAATAGATACCAAATGGCTTCTATAGAGTGGGAATCCCACGCTGTCTCGTAGAGCAACGTCGGGAGGATGTCAAAAATTGAATGAAAACTATAATTTTTAGTTAAATTAGAAAAAATTTTTGTTTTCAATAGTTATAAAAAAGCATGGATAAACAATCAATATCAACAGGCTTAATTGCCGGACTAGTAGCTACTCTATTTTTCAGCATTAGCTTGAGTCTCCTAGAATATACAATCAAATCCAGTATTGTATTTGCCATAATTGGAGGAATTTCTGCTGGTTTATTAGGGTATTGGTCACAAATAGAATCAATACCAGAAATACCAGAAACAGCCAATGCTGAACCTGTAGATTCTCCAAAAGAATCAAAACCACCCAAACTACCTAAAGCATGGCCAAAAATTCCTAGAGAACGTAGTGGTGTTTCTATCTTAAGTTGGCTTTCTAGGTCAAGTCAAGTTTCCTCAAGAAGATATAAAAAACCTCGAAAAAAATACTAATCTCTGACTTATAATGTTTTTGTTTCTTTCTAAATTACTCCCTTTATTTATCTATCCTTTGGGGTTATCTTGCCTGCTAATGCTGATAGCTTTTATTTTATTATGGTGGTATCCTAAATGGTCAGCATTAGTAATTTTCCTGGCATTTACAGTAACATTTACGTTTAGTAATTCCTGGGTTTCTCAAGGACTGATTAAGTCTTTAGAATGGCAAAATCTACCGCCGAAAGAATTACCATCGGCAGAAGCAATTGTAGTTTTAGGTGGTGGAATTAAACCTGCCAATTCACCCCGGCCTTGGGTAGATTTTAGTGAAGCTGGCGATCGCATCTTACATGGAATAAGATTATATCAGCAGGGTAAAGCACCTTTTATTATATTAAGTGGTGGTAGAGTTGATTGGAAAGATGGAGGGAACCCCGAGTCTGGAGATATGGCAGAAATTGCTGAAATTATGGGAGTACCAAAGGAAGCTATTTTACAAGATACAGACTCTTTAAATACTTATCAAAATGCTGTTAATGTCAAACAAATTTTAGAGAAAAATGAAATTAAAGGCAATGTTTTGTTAGTAACTTCAGCGCTGCATACTCCCCGCTCAATATCAATCTTCAAAAAACAGAAAATATCAGTAATTCCAGCACCAACAGATTTTTTAGTTACGGAAAGAGACTTACAAGAAATACAAGATAGTTGGCAAGGTTTGCTATTAAATGTTATTCCTGATGTTGCAAATTTACAAAATTCTACTAAAGCTTTAAAAGAATATATAGGTATAATAGTATATCGTCTACGAGGCTGGTTATAATATTTTTTTAGTAGTCAGTAGTTAGGATAGAACCAGGATTTAATCTATAGCAATATTATCTGAATTGCGAGATATTATGAATTTTTAGGAAATAGTCAATAGATAAAAAATCTTGCACAGTTATACAAGATGCTTTTGACAATTTTGAGAATAAATAACTTCCAGAATAATTTTAGGAAATCTCTAAAATCTAGTTTAGAGATACTTTATAGTGCTAGCTTTTTGGGTCTGATACTTAACCTTTCAGCTTTAGCCTCAACTTTTACAACAACCCTAACTTTTTATACTCAAACTAAATACTACCCTGAAGACTATAAAAAAGAAAAACCAGAATATATAAACGGTAGTTTGGTTTTCAATTGGTATGGAAAAGATTTAGATGCAGATGGTGTAATTGATGAATCTGAACTAACATATTTATCAGTAAATTTCTCTTATAATATGGATTCTTATCAGGAAGTAATTGTGAAAAATGGCATTGTGCCTAAAGCTAATAATATCAGAAGTTCTCAGCCCTATATTTCAAGTATTCTCTGGCGTTATGAAGTTAATAACTCTAGACTTGTAAATTTTTCTACTCATCGTAATAATGTAATCTTTAATAGTGAAAACTATCATGCATTCTCTGGATCAGATGCTTTTGTATTTGTAGTTCGTCGTATTGATGGGGTGGAATATATAAATTCTATTGGTGTAGCGCATATCGATCAAAGGTGATTAAAGTCAAATATATGGCATGGGGAGTAAATAAATTTATTATGAAGTATAAAATTACTAATATCATCTAGCAGTCTTTTTTATTGCCTTTACTTTTTAGAGAGCATAATTAATATGATTAAGCGTAAAATATTTTATATTCTACTATATCTTTGTATTACTTTTTTGATATTTTTATTTGCTATAGATTCCTTAGAAAAGGATATTGATGATACTAAAGATTTATTAGCAGTAGGAGAAGCAGTTGAAATAAATCTTATAAAATCTCCGATTTATTTCAATTTACCATTCATTGACTATGGAAATTATTACAGTGCGTGTGTTGAAGGAGGAGATGATTGTTTCCCTGGTTGTTGCCCTCGTTACTATATTGATGATTATAATAGTAATCGTTTTCAATTTTTCTTTTTATTGAAAACATATATACCAGGATTTTTGACAGTTAATACTAATAGTTATAACAATGATATTTCTATGTATTTGTTAAATCAATCAAAAAAAGTAATTGCTTACGAAGGATACAAAATATCTAAATTCATAAATCCTGGTTATTACATTTTATCCACTCCATATAAACTTAATAGTAATGATGGCAATAAGTTGGTTGCTGGACAATCTCCAGATAGTACAATGAGTTGGAATTTTAATGATTACAATCCTTTTTTTGAGATCCTCAAAAAAGATCAAACTTATTACCCATTTACAGATGGTAATAATGATGGGAAAAATGATTTCGAGCTTGCTTTTCTTCCAGAGATCGACATAGAGATTAATTTTTCTCCTTTTCTAAGTATCTCAACAATACTAGGAGGAATTATTTTATTAATCATACCTATCCTAATATTCAAATATTAAAAATAATCCTAGTACTTGTAGAGATGAAAAGTCTATAATTTTCCTGCTACTATTTTAGGATATTTAGTAATGCAAACTCCATCAAGGGATTTCATCTCCGTATAATACCAATTTGAAAAAAGAATGCTACAAAAAAAGACTAAAAATTATGCCTAAAAATAACTTCTCTAATCCTATAAGCCACCTATTTCGATGATTTTTCCTCTTTTTATGATTTTTCCTCTTTTTATGATTTTTTGATTACTTCTTCCTTCTTGATACGATTTATAACAAACACTTATCAAATTGGTATAAACTTTTGTATCTGAATTGAGAGACAAAATATACAATTTTCCAGATTTTTTTATTTCTTCTTCATTTGTATAAACTTAATAAATAGGAATTACTATCAATGCCTCCAGAATTAAGAAGCATCTTTCCAGAAGCAAATTCACCTGCTACAGAAATATTTCAAATTTATCAAGCTACTCAGGAATTTTATCAGGAAGTCAAATATAGAGAAGATTTTCAAAATTATTGTCAGTGGTATTATGAGATGGCTGAAAAACATCAAACAGAACTGCAAAAAATGAAGAGTGATATTAATATTTTGGGTTTTTTCTTGAAGTTAATTCATCCTAAACATCAAAAAATA
>NZ_CEZPJD010000766.1:0-3803 GCF_983059655.1 Okeania sp. | reverse complement strand
AAGCAGGCGTAAGTATAAAATATCGCAAATTTCCTCCGATAAGAGAGTTTGATAAGGAATGAAAATTAAATTACACAGAAGTTTTACGCCATCGCTCAAATATTAACGATCTTGTAAATTGTCTAACAAATTTATTACCTTCTGGACTTGATATTGAACATTTACGAGAATCACTTTTATCTGGAGTAAATTCTCGCCTAATTGGTGAAGTAACTGAAGAAACCTATAGTTATCGTCATTCTATTTTTTCTTCCTCTGCTGGAGTTGAAGAAGTCGCAAATATCATCTTAACTATTATAAAAAGTGCTGATTTGGAGAACAAAACACTAGGAAAAAAGTTAGATGAAGTGCGGAATATTTTTTCTCAAAATCCAAAATACTTCGTTAATCTTGAAACATTAGAACATATCACTAGACTAATCACTTCAGTAAGAAATGATATTGCTCATCCTTCTTCAGAAAATAGCTATTCAAAGGATATAATAGCTATTCAATCCCGCTTGTCTTCTCAGTTAGCATTTGCATTTCTACAATTTACAACTAAAACACTAAGTTCTTTTCTAGATCAAAATGGTCAACTTGTAAATGTTCAAATTCTAGAAACTCCAGCAGATAAAAATCAGACAATTTTTTATTTCGGGTTCGATGGTGATTCTACTGGTGACTATTTAGAAATGGCGTTTGAAAAATCAAGTGAAGATGAAGTAAGACAACGAAGTCAGATAGTACATGAAGTTATTGAGGAGTTAAAAAAGTTAATCTACAAAGCAACAAAAAATAACAAAAGTGTACTTTTTGCAGAAGGAGATAATATTCTATTTAAAGCACCTTATCAGGTAAATTTACTAAACGATTTACAGAGAATCTACAAAGAGAGAACTGGATTAACTGGCACTATCGGATACGGTAAAACATTACCTGAAGTTGCTTTAGCAATGCGTCTAGCTAAAGCTCAAGGTGGAGGTAACATTATGGGTATAGCTTTAAAAAATTAGAAATAGAGAATTAGCAAAAATCAACAATAACCTAAAGTTTTCTTATTAATATAATGTCAAGCAGCAAGTGTATTTCAACTCGATTTTTTGACATTTTAATCTAACTATTTTTTATATAAAAATCTAATAGATTGTGAAAAATATTATTTATAGTTAATAGGCACTAGACATCTTTCAAAAAAATATAGATTTTTCCAAGAGTAGAGAACCGGAAGCAGAGAATATATTTTCATAATCAAGATACGAAAAATGATTTTGTAAGTGACTTTTAAAACTTTAGCTTATCTTAAATAAAGAGCAAGTTTATTTTCTGTAGATATGTATTAAAAATCCTTTATATTCTGACTCGCTGACTCCAGCAATTCTTACTCCTAACCAACACTAAAATATCACAAATGAAATTAGGATTACTATATAACTATGGTAAAACAACAAATTTCTACAAAACGTGCTGAAGCTCTAGATGCTCTACGAGGATTTGCCATTTTAATGATGGTATTATCAGGCATAATTCCTCGTGATGGAACATTACCTGCTTGGATGTACCATGCCCAAACTCCGCCACCAAATTATGTATTTAATCCTAATATTCCTGGATTAACTTGGGTAGATGTTGTTTTTCCGATTTTCTTATTTTCCATGGGAGCATCTATTCCCCTAGCTTTATCTCGATTAATAAATCAAGGCTGGCGATACAGTAAAATATTTTTATTCATCCTAAAAAGAGGTTTTTTGTTAGGTACATTTGCTATAGTTATTCAACATTTTAGACCACACATTATTAATAACGCAGAGGAAATTCCGGAAAAGTGGCAATTAGCTTTACTAGGATTTTTAATCCTATTTTTAATGTTCAGTCGTTTACCTAAATTTTTCCCCAAGTTTCTAAATCAATTGATTAGTATGACTGGGTGGAGTATATGTATTTTAGTTCTGAGTAGATTAACATATCCAGATGGTAGTAACTTTTCATTAGAACGCAGTGATATTATTCTCATAGTTTTAACTAATATGGCTGTTTTTGGTTCGATAATTTGGTTATTTACTAAATCTAATTGGTGGTTACGTTTAGGATTATTGGGAATATTATTAGGTCTCAGATTTTCTGCTGCTGATGATGGATGGGTGAAAGAGTTTTGGTTTAACTCTCCTTTGCCTTGGATTTTTAGATTTGATTATTTGAAGTACTTATTTATTATTATTCCAGGTACTATTGGCGGAGATTTAATTTTAAAATGGATGAGAAATAATGAAAATAGCGATCGCGATTCAATATTAGAACAATGGCCAGCTAGTCGTTTTTTTATTATTGCAGTATTAATGCTGGCTATTGACTTGGTATTATTGATTGGGTTACAATCTAGGCTAGTTTTAGAAACAACTTTAATAAGTGGAGTTTTATGTGCTTCTGGTTGGTTATTATTCCAGCAGCCAAATAATCAGATCGAAAATTTACTCAATAAACTTTATAGTTGGGGGATTTATTGGCTAGGATTAGGATTAGCTTTTGAACCTTTTCAAGGTGGAATTAAAAAAGATAGTGCTACCCTAAGCTACTTTTTCATTACTACAGGAATGTCTATTTTTTTGTTAATTCTGTTCGCTGTTGTTAGGGATTATTTTCAGCAAAAAAGTATTCTCAAATTATTTATCTATAATGGTCAAAATCCAATGATAGCTTATGTAGTTTTTGGTAATTTACTCTTACCTATCTTGAAATTAACTGGATGGTATGAAGAAATTAGACAAATGACTCAAAAAACAGGGTTAGGATTATTTACGGGATTTATTTATACATTATTAGTGGCATTAATCGTAAGTATTTTTAGCAAATTAAAGCTTTTTTGGAGGACTTAAAAACAGAATTGAAGAAGTCAGAAGTCAGAAGGCAGAAGGGAAAATTGCTTTAAGATAGAGAAATGTTTTTCCTACTGTTCCCTGCTATAGTGAAAGCCTTAAAGATAATATTAAAATATAGATAATATTAAAATATAGATAATGATGAAACTAATTCATTTATCTCCGTCGAGCTACGGTAAATTCAAAATTGAATCTTAATTCTATGCAGCTTCATTTGAATTGGGTATTAGAATATTACTACTTGTACAGTACTATAGCATTTCTCAAGTTACTGAGGTACAGTTATTTTTCTTCTTTTTTATTCCCTGCTCCCTACTCCCTACTCCCTACTCCCTAAAGCAAAGAAATTTTGTATTTCAATCTTCTTGGGAATTACTATACCAATATTTATTAACAAAAGAAGGAGGATTTTATGAGTAGTATAATTCCTGTTGTTTTTGTATGGTTTGTCACATTATTTGGAGCTTGTGTAGGTATTGTCATTGGAGGTACTATTGGTGGAATTGTTGGTGCAATTACCAACTTAATCACTAAATTTAGATGCACAATGAGAATATTCAATGCAGCAACTTTTACTTCACTTGTGAGTATGTTTATTTTTCTCGTTGTAGGTTATCAAGAAATTCAACCTCTAAATTGTTTGGATGGTTTAGATGGATTGTATGCCTGTTTCAATCCTCTACTTGTTCCATTTTGGGGAGCAATTGTTGGAGGAATATTTGGATCATTTGTAGGAGTTATAGTGGAAATATATACTAAATCTAGTCGTTAAATTCAAGAGTTTATTGAAATATCTCGTATTGATTTTGGATAAATTAGTTTTTAATATCAAGTCTTATTAATTAGCCATAAATAAAAATGGTTTTCTCTGATAAATTTATCCCTATTCCCTATTCCCTGTTGCCTGTTGCCTGTTGCCTGTTGCCTGTTGCCTGTTGCCTGTTGCCT
>NZ_CEZPJD010000765.1:0-3813 GCF_983059655.1 Okeania sp. | reverse complement strand
GAGGGAAGAGAGTAGAAGTGGCAAATTTTTCATTGTGAAAAAACAACTAATATCTATTCATTTAATACCCTAATTTCATAAACTTTAAATCCTGCACCTCTAGGTAAAGGTCTACCATCCATTCCCATTGGATAAGACTCATAAGCACTTTTTGGTTGATATGGTTTACTCTCAAGATATTCTCCCTTTATTTCCACTTTTTTCCCGACATATTCAGCAAAACTTTCAAAAGCCATCGCTTCTGAAGGACGCATAATTACACCTTCTTCAGCAGAACGTTTTTCTATTTCTAAAGATCCTACATCTAAGACATAATAATTACTATCTCCTGCTATCCAAGACTCAGCACTTTTACTCCAAGGTTTTTCAATAACTGTACCTGTTAAATATATTAGAGAATTACTTTTTTGAACTTCCATAGTTATAGATGGAGTTTGAGATAGTTGAGATTTAGTAAATAGATAACCGCTCATACCACTCATAACTCCCACAAATATTGATAATAGTATCGAGAATATTCTCCAAGTTGTCAAATTTACTTCTATCATTTCCATCTCTAATTTAAAATTTAATGTAATTACTATTACATTTAATCTACAGCGATCATGGAAAAAATTCCGGGAGTTAAAGCGCTTATCTTTTAATCTAAGTATTAATAGATAATACCGCTTTGAAAAAAAATGCTATAAAACAATGCAGTTTAGTTAATAATTTTTTTAAGTAAGGAAGAAAGAAGGTAGATGAGTTTATAGCTCAATACAGTTAACTTCAGGATTTTTTCTGGTAGTTCTGTAATATTAAAAGCCATCCTAATTTTTCCATACTTTATAGTTTTTTTCCTATATGAAGTAAGTATTCAGCTATTAGCGGTCAGCAATCAGTTTTTTAATAGACATCTCCATAAAAGAGGGAGTAGGGGGACATAATTGATAATTGTTGTGCGATAATTGATTTGATCTTTTATTATTGGAGATGTCTAATGAATGCTTGCTTCATTCATTTAATTTCTACTACATTCTCAACCAGATATTCGTACTCTGAAGCTTTGATAAAATTGCTTTTTTCTCTTTTAAAGGTAACGCAGTTACGACCATAGGAGGCTAGCTAATAGCTGACTGCTCGACCAAGAGAAGAAATAGTATTTCCTTATATTCAATCAAGGGCGGTTTTAACCAGAGGTAATTATCAATTATCCATTAATGAACTTCTTCCTTCTTCCTTGGTATAATAAAGAAAGTTTCTGGTAAGATTATTAGGTTTTTTAAACAATACAAATATATGCACCGAATAGCAGCTACTCCTGGTGGTTGGAACCCGCAAGCAGAAGGGGTAATTTTTATCGAACAAACTCCCGCTCCAATAATATTTTTAACTGCCGCAGATACAGATATTCAAACTTTAGCAGCAGCAGTCAATAAGTTACCTTTTGATTTTCCACAACTACGAGTTGCTAATTTACTTCACTTACAACAACAGTTAACTATTGATACTTATGCTGATGATATTTTATCTAAAACAAAAGTAATTATTGTTCGACTTTTAGGGGGGCGCTCTTATTGGTCTTATGGTTTGGAAGTTTTGCTAGAAGTGATAGAAAAAGAAGGGGCAAAACTAATAGTAATTCCTGGAGATGACCGCCCAGATCCAGATTTAATTAGTCATTCTAATGTTTCAATTTCTCTAGTTAATCAATTCTGGCAATATTTAATAGAAGGTGGGGTAGACAATTTTGTTAATGGTCTCAAGTTTATCGCTAATATTTGTCTGGGAAAAGATTATGATTTTGCCTCTCCTATACCAGTGCCACGAGTCGGAATTTATCCTTGGCAAAAAGAAGAGCAAAGCAGAAAGGCAAAAGTCGGAATATTATTCTATCGCGCTCATTATTTATCTGGAAATGTTGCTCCTATAGATGCTCTTTGCCAAGCTTTAATAGAAAAAAATTTAGAACCTATTCCAGTATTTGTTTCTTCTCCTAGAGATGTAGAAGTACAGGAAGAAATATTGGAATATTTTCAACCTGAAAATGCTGAAACAATTCAATTATTGTTAAATACAACTAGCTTTGCTGTCTCTGTTGTGACTGAAAAAGGAAGAAGGAAGAAGGAAGAAGGCATCCCCCCCTTGAAAGGGGGGAGAAAAAAGTGGATGGGGACTCAAACCCCAACCAATTGTCAATACCCTGTAGACGACGGGGTATTAAACCCAAAAGAAAAAGATAATCAAGATTCAGAATTAGAAAATTTGTCTTTTCCTCCCTTGTTAAGAAATGGGAAAAATTTAGACATTCCAGTTTTACAAGTAATTTTTAGTGGTGGAAATTTTGAGCAGTGGGAAAGTCAATTTCAAGGTCTTTCACCACGGGATGTGGCAATGAACATTGCGCTACCAGAAGTAGATGGAAATATTATTAGTCGAGCAGTTTCTTTTAAGGCAGTTCAAACTTGGAATCAAAATATAGAAACAGATGTTGTGAGTTATTTTCCGGTTCAAGATAGGATTGAGTTTGTGTCAGAATTGGCTGCTAATTGGATAAAGTTACGACAAACTCCAGTATCTCAACGTCGTATCGCATTAATATTAGCAAATTATCCTAATCGTGACGGTCGTCTTGCTAATGGAGTTGGCTTAGATACTCCTGCTAGTTGTGTAGAAATTCTTCAAGCTTTAGAAGGAGCTGGTTATTATTTGGAAAATATTCCTGAAACGGGGGATGAGTTAATTAAACGTCTGACTTCTGGAATAACAAATGATTTGGAAAGTCGTGAATTACGTCCTGTTTTTCAGTCTTTATCTTTGGCAGAATTTGAAACATATTTTGCGAGTTTGCCAGAAGCTGTACGAGAAAAAATTATTCATAGATGGGGGCAATACACAGATTTTGCCACTGATTCACGGATTAATTCCACAAAAATTTCCTCATCTTTTTCCCAAGATGTTTCTAGTGATTTTTCAGAGTTTGAGACAGATGATGAGACTGATTTTGCAACTGATATACGGATTAATTCTACAAAAATTTCCTCATCTTTTTCCCAAGATGTTTCTAGTGATTTTTCAGAGTTTGAGACAGATGATGAGACTGATTTTGCAACTGATATACGGATTAATTCTACTATCATTCCTTTATCTTCTGCTCAATCTATATCTAGCAATTTTGAGAAATTTAACAAATATTCTGAAGTAAAAGAAATAGATAATTTTCCCATTCCAGGAATTCAGTTAGGGAATATTTTTGTAGGTATTCAACCTTCGCGGGGTTACGATATTGACACTAGTTTAAATTATCATGCTCCAGATTTGGAACCGACTCCTAATTATTTAGCTTTCTATTATTGGTTGAGAGAAAAATTTAAAATAGATGCAATTATTCATGTGGGAAAACATGGAAATTTAGAATGGTTGCCTGGTAAAAGTGTCGGTTTATCTCAAGAATGTTTTCCAGAAATAGCTCTCGGTGCTTTGCCACATTTTTATCCATTTATTGTTAATGATCCAGGAGAAGGTTCTCAAGCTAAACGGAGATCCCAAGCTGTCATTATCGATCATTTAACTCCACCTATGACTCGTGCTGAAATTTATGGTGCTTTGCAGGAATTAGAAACTTTAATTGATGAATATTATGAGGCACAAAATTTAGACCCATCTCGGTTATCTATGATTCGAGAGCGGATAATTAATCTTATAGAAAAAGAAGGTTTAGATAAAGATTTATCATTTTTAGGAAAAGACTCAAAAAACACATATTTTGCCACGGATGTACGGATTAATTCTACTAATTTTTCAGAATTTGAAGATGTAACTTTCAACTTCTCC
>NZ_CEZPJD010000764.1:0-3813 GCF_983059655.1 Okeania sp. | reverse complement strand
AATAAAAAAGGCGAAGAATTATGTGGCGACCAAGTTAAATTCCGCAAAGCCGAAAATAAAACTATTATCGTTTTGTCTGATGGATTAGGCAGTGGGGTAAAAGCTAATATTCTAGCCACTTTAACGACAGAAATTTTGATTAATATGTTGAATACTGATGACGTTTCTTTAGAAGATGTAATTGAAACAGTCATCGGTACTTTACCTATTTGTCAAGTTAGAAAAATTGCCTATGCTACCTTTACTGTAGTTCAAATTAACCCCAAAAATAATAACTTTTTAGTAATTAACTTTGATAACCCTCCCGTTTTATATTTAAAAAAAGGTAAGTTAGTACAGTTAGAAAGCAAAACTGAAAAAATATTAGATAAAAAAATTACTTTCTCTGAAGGCAAGCTGGAAAAAGGCGATTTTTTAGGAGCTATTAGTGATGGAATTTTGTACGCAGGTTTAGGAGTTAGTTTAAATTTTGGTTGGGGTTGGGATAATATTGCTAAACATATCGAAACTTTATTTATTAATCATACTCATACGGCGAGAAATATTGTTCAAAATGTAATTAAAAAAACTTATAATCTCTATGGAGGCAAAATTGGTGATGATGCTTCTTTCGTGGGAATTTATGTGAGAAAGAAAAATCCAGTAATGATATTTACAGGTCCGCCCCTAGATGAAAATAGAGATTTTGAATATGTCGAGAAATTATTAAGTTTTCGCGGTCGGAGAGTTGTTTGTGGAGGGACAACTGGAAATATTGTGGCAAATTTTCTGGGAGAAACTATTGAAATGGATATTACGACAATGACTAAAGAAATGCCACCAATAGGTAGGTTGAGTGGAATAGATTTAGTTACTGAAGGAATTTTAACTATTTCCAAATGTGCGGAGATTTTGAAAAAGTCTAATTGCGATATTGGCAGGTTACCTTCCGGAAAAAATGGGGCGATAATGTTGGCAGAAGAAATATTAGAAGCAGATTCAATTTTATTTTTAGTAGGGCAAAAAATTAATGAATTTTATCAAAACCCTTTATTGCCGAAAAATATTTCGATTCGCCGTAATTTAATAGAAGACTTAGTTCAATATTTACGGGAAAAACAAAAAGAAGTAACTATAGAATATTGTTGAAAACAAGAAGTATAGCAAAAGTAAGAAGGAAGAAGGAAAAATCTTACGTTGTCTGAGTTTTAATTTTTTGAACTGTCCTAACCTTTCCTTCCATTACTATAATATCAATTTGATAAATGTTTGCTACCAGTAGCTAGGGTATTTCTTAGAATTTTCTAGGTCATACTCCACAAACAGAATTCAGAATGAATAGATTTAATACCAGTTTTTATGTCGTAATTATCTTTTTTGTCAAAGGGAAATTTTCTGCAAAATTTTTTTATTGCACTTATTATTCGTAACATTCTTTTTTCAAAATGGTATAAGACTATGCTCCTCGACTGGAAAATACTACTATCAAAAATGTCACTAACTGTACTAAAACAATACTAGGGCCAGAAGGTAAATTAAAACTACCAGATACTATCATTCCTAACACCCCACTCATAGCACCAATTGTCGCAGAAATTCCTAAAAACGATACAAATTGATGACAAATCAACTTAGCTGTTGCTGCTGGAATTACCAAAAAAGCATTCAGTAATAAAATACCAACTGCTCTCATAGTCAGGGCGATCGCCAGGGATAAAATAATTATAAATATGTATTTATATCTTTCTACTGGTATCCCCTGAATTTGTGCCAACTCAGAATTGAAAGTTAATAATATTTGTTGTTGTAAAGTCAACCCTAACCAACCCAATGTTACGATTAACAAAATAACTAAAAAAAGTAAATCTAGATTACTAATTGCTAAAATATCACCAAATAATATAGATAATAAATTTCCTCGATACCCAGGTATAAAATTAAACCCAATAGTACCCAATGCAACCGAACTAGCAATTACAATACTTAAAATTGTATCTCCACCTAAATTAGTCCTTTCAATTAAATAATTTATTCCTAATCCAAAGAATACCAAAAAAACAATCAAAGCCATCGTAAGTGGTAACTGTAATAAAGCAGCTAATACTACAGCTAAAAAAGCTGTATGACCCAAGGACTCTCCAAATAGAGATAATTGGCGTAAAATCACGAATCCACCAATAATTCCTCCTAAAATTCCTAATAGAATACCCCCTATAATTGCTCGCTGCATAAATGGTAGACTAAATAAATTAATCCATTCTGAAAAATCCATATTTATAAAATATAAGTCAAGTAAGTTTATTTATCTTTAAGCATTCAGCCGTCAGCTATCAGCCATCAGCTATTGCTTTTAGTTTTAGATAAAAGCTTTACTAATTGAGCCATAATTTATACTTACTACAAAAACTGGCTTTAAAGTCTATATTAATTTAAATCCTATCCTTTTGCTAAGAGCTGACAGCTAATAGCTGTTTGCGCAGCATTCCGCAGGAAATGCTTACATCTCTTCTAACCTTTTCTTCCCTTCTGCCCTCTGCCTTCTGCCTTCTATTTAACGCTGATGAACATATCTAATTAAATTATCCCCATAAACTTCACTCAAGTTATTTTTATCCAAAGCAACACTAGGTTTTCCCTGACAACATAAACGACGATTCATACAAATAACTTGGTCACAATAACGACTCACCATATCTAAATCATGGGAAACTTGAAGAATAGAAAAACCTTCTTCTTGATGTAAATTAGCCAGTAATTCAGCAAATTGTATTTCTCCAGTCGGGTCTATACCAGCCATGACTTCATCTAAGATTAATAATTGTCTATTTTGCACCAAACAATATCCCAATAAAACCCGTTTTAACTCCCCACCACTTAAACTTCCTATTCGCTGTTTTGCCTGATTTTCTAACTTAACTTGTACCAAAGCTTTTTCTATTGCCATAAGCTTTTCCCGCGACTTCATCAAACCTTGTTGCGGACAACCTAAACTAATTAATTCAGCCACAGTTAAAGGAAAACTCCGGTCAAAAGGTAATTTTTGGGGAATATAACCAATTTTTTGCCAATGTTTTCCTAAATCTTTTATTTGTTTGCCTAGAATTTCTATATAGCCTGATTCATAAGGAATTAAACCCAATATTGCCTGAATTAATGTACTTTTTCCGGCACCATTGGGACCAATAATTGCTGTATTACTACCAGGAAATATTTGAAATGACACAGATTCTACTGCTTGATATTTGCCTCTAACTACTGTCAAATTTTGTACATCAACTACTGGTAAATTTTTGTTGATTGCTACTAATTTCACTGGCAAACTTCCTCTAAAGTTTTTATATTATTTCTCATGGCAGTAAAATAATGTTCTGGGTCTAACGAACCGCTATTTATTGGGTCTAATTTTTTGACTGGTAATTTAATATCTTTAGCAATTTGTTGCATCCGATTATCATTAAATCCAACTTCAGCCAGTAAACCTTTAACTTGATATTCTTGGGCTGCTTTTATTACTCTTTGAACATCTCTAGGCGTGATATTATCTTCTGGCAATTCCACCACTGCCATTTGTTGTAAATTGTACCGTTGAGCTAAGTAAGGATAAGCATCATGAAAAGCAATAAATTTACATCCTTGAAAGGGTGATAAACGAGTTTGAAATTCTTGGTGCAGCTCCTGTAATTTACGAATATAAATATCAGCATTGGCTCTATAAGTAGCTTCATTATTAGAGTCAGCTTGAATTAAACCATCGCGAATATTCTTAACTTGTTGTTGCGCTAAAACAGGGTCTAACCAAACATGAGGGTTTCCTTCTTCATGGTGATGACCGTG
>NZ_CEZPJD010000763.1:0-3819 GCF_983059655.1 Okeania sp. | reverse complement strand
CCACGTAAGTCTTACGTCGCTTCCCAGTTTTCTCCGTCAAATCTTCCAGACTTTCTGCCATCCGTCTTGCACAGAGAAACTCACCAAAACTCTTGTGGAAAAACTCCACCGAATTTTCCGCCCCTGCTGCCGACTTCAAATAAAACGCAGCCAAAGCATTTTTCAACCCATCCTCTCGTTTATCTTGCCTAGCTTTTTCAATTAACGCCTGCAACTCCTTATATCCCTGTTTCACCAGTCGGTCTTCAATCATTTTTATTGCAGCATATTCTCCACCAGACTGCACCACACACAACCCCGCCTCTGCCAATAAAATTTCTAAATTTTCTGGATATAGCTTCGTAATTTCAGGATTAAGACTTTTACCATCTTCTACTCGCTGCTTCTCCAGCACCCACTCCAACGCTTGCTCATAAATCAAAACTTTTGCCCCACCAACATCAGCATTAGCAAACATCTCTACCTGTAACTGCTTATCCCGGTGCATTGCAGCAAGCAAATATAACAAAAGTGGTTCCCGTGCCAACTCCTTAACCTGCTCTGGACATTTTTGACTCTGCAAAAACTCCCGAAATTTTTTTGTTTCCTCTTGTGCAACAATAGTCTGCCACTTCTCAAACCACCGTTTCTGAATTTCGTCACCCATCGGCAAAATACTCACCCGCTCTAAATTTGGTGGCATCAACCTTTCAATTCCATATAGTGCCAAAGGTCTACCCGTAATCAACACTCGATGACCGCGCTCGTTATTTTCTGCCGCCTGTTTCTGAAACTGTGCCACTTGGTCTAAAAATACCTTCAACTCATTACTAGCGCCACGCTCCAACAACAATTCATCAAACCCATCCAGCAAAAACAGAAATCGAGTATTATGGTCTGTCAACCAACCACTATCAGTCTTAGCAAAATCTCTACCCACTGCATTAGCTAAAGTCTCATCAATATTTGCTGCAAAATTTCTTATATCCCGTAACCGAATTAAAATAGGTGTATAAATAGGATGTAATTCCCGGCGCACCCAGTCGGCAAACATTCGGCAAAATACACTTTTTCCTCTTCCCGGCCCTGCTTGAATAAATAACACCTGTTTGTCTTTCTTTTCATCCAACAAAATTGTTTTTGCCCACTCCTCAATATTTTGGGGTGTTGCTCTTTCTTCAATCTCCCCATTAGAGTTAACAGTTTTTACTTCGAGTGGCACATAAATTTGTCGAAAAGTGAATTTTTCATCAAATACTTCTTCGTCTGGTTTAGTAGCAATATTCTTCTCTAAATATTTATCAATACTGTCATAAATTTCCAAATTTCCTTGCCACCCATACCCATAAATTCCAGCTAATTTCTTAGCATTGTCTTTCACCTCTATCACTGCTTCTTTCAGATAACGGTGGGTACTGCGAGAGATTCTTTCGGCAACAATTTTAGCTTGATTTTCAGCTAAACCAGATTCTTTAAAACGTTCAATCAAAATTTTATCAAACTTTTTCCTCAAAGACGAATCATAGAAACAAATTAAAGTATCTCTAGCATCTTGGTCATTAAAATCTATTTCTTCATCCAGTTTTTTAATCTGTTTTTGTACCGGCTCCGATGCTTCAATTTCTGTCAGCTTTTCCGAGATTTCAGGATTATCTATTAAAAATCTTCGTAAACTTTCTAAATAAGCCACCTGAGCCACCAATTGTACTTCATCTTCTAAAGTAGGCTCCTGACGAGTTTTTTCAATAATAAAAGTAATAATTCCAGTTGCAATAGGCAAAAAAGGTAAACCCGCCCCAGCAACTTTTCCCAGGGGAGAATTTAGTACATCCAAAACAGAATCAATATTTTCAATAAAAGGTTTTAATTCTTTAGCATCCTTATTTTCTTGTAGAGCTTTTGCTATTTCCAAAACTGCCTTACCAGACTCAACCCCACCTTTAACAGTTTCAGATAAATTCAATTCTATTTCTGTGTTGAGAACTCGCCAAATATTGCGCCAGAGTTTACTTGCCATAGTTAATATTTCTTCCTTTAATTGTTGCCCAATATATTTGTATATCTACAGTTAAATCTCTGTAAATTCCCGATGTTCAAAAAATGTAGTCCAGTAGGGTGTGTTAGCAAAGCGTAACGCACCGTTGATCGTCTGTGGAACATGAAACGGCACATTAAAAGCGGTAGTGCAACCCAACATCTACCTGTTTCCTGGCATCAACCCAACCTACAAACTTAATTCCTTCTTCCCTCTTCCTTCTTCCTTCTTTCTTCTGCTATAACATAATTATCTTTGCCCCATCAGGAGTTAGATTATGTCCAAAATTAGAGAAGAAATGCCGGTATTAGTCCGCCATGAAGGAGATTGGAAAGGAACATATACAATAGTAGATAATGAGGGAAATATTATCGATCGCCATAATTCCCATTTAACTTGTCAGTTTCCAGATAATGGAGAATATCCCTATTTTCAAACTAATCGTTATGAGTGGGCAGATGGTAAAAAAGAAGAATATAAATTCCCTGGAATATATCGAGATAAAAAGATTTGGTTTGATACAGAAAGGTTGGATGGTTATGCTTGGGAAGTAGATGATTCAACAATTATTTTGTGGATTACATATAAAGGAATGCCAGATTTTTATATCTATGAAATGATTAATATTAGTCCCGATAATAATCATCGTGCTAGAACTTGGCATTGGTTTAATAATCATCAAATAGTTAAGCGGACAATAATTAAAGAAGAAAGAGTAGAATGATAACTATTGAAGAAGGCAGAAGGCAGAAAGGAAAATTTCATGAGATTTTTACCCCAAACAATTTTGTCATAGAATAATTAATATCAAATCCGGTTAAATAACCTCACAATCAATAGACATCTCCAGTAGGGAGTAGGGAGTAGGGAGTAGGGGGGAAATAATTGATAATTTATGTAGGATAATTGATTTTATTTTTTATTATTGGAGATGTATAATAGCTTAAAATCCTAATTATGACGTTATTGGATCTATGTGCAATTAGGCGGATTTGATATAATTACTCGAATTACATATTAAAGGAGTATTTCAATGCCAAAACGTGAAGTAATTATTCCCCCAGGAATGGAAATTATATATGAAAAATATCACTATTGCCCTGGAATTAAAGTAGGAAATACATTATATATTTCAGGACAAGTAGGAAGAGATGAAAATTTACAGGTTGTGCAAGGAATAGAAGAACAATTTGTCCAAGCTTTTGAGAATGTAAAAAAAGTTTTGGTAGCTGCTGAAGCTACTTTTGATAATGTTGTAGAAATGGTAACTTATCATGTTACTGGGGATAATGTAGGAGAATCTTCTGAATCAGAAAAATCCTTTACTATTCCTCATTTAGCATTATTTATGAAGGTAAAAGATCGGTATTTTTTGAAAGAATTTCCTACTTGGACTGGAGTAGGAATTACTGCTTTGTCTACTCCAGGATTAATTGTTGAAATTAAATGTATTGCAGTGGTTGATAATTAGGGCTTGCTGATTAAATACCTTAGCGACAGCTTTGCGTCAGCAAAAGCATTGACTGATATTGGTTGTAGGATTTTTTTGTCTCAAAAAGTGACAGCTTTTCGGTGGAAAAAGCTCATGCATGCTAGTATTTTGGCAGGCAACGGCGGAAAAATTGAGGGACAATTATTCCAGCTACATATTCTGTAATCCACCATTTCTCCTGACCAAAAAAGAAGGTCTCAAGCCTCCCCTTTCAAGGGGATGAAAAAAATAAAGTTCAATATTTCAAGCCTCTGACTTCAGGCAGAGGTACTGATAACTGATAACTGATAACTGATAACTGAAATGACTATTG
>NZ_CEZPJD010000762.1:0-3829 GCF_983059655.1 Okeania sp. | reverse complement strand
CCGGCCTATAGTATGGACGCCTATGCTAGCCAGAACCTTGCTGATGGTTCAAATGTTTAAGAAGAAGGAAGAAGGAAGAAGGAAAAATATTGCTTTGTCTAATTTTGAAGCTTTTGATCTGTCCTCACCTTTCCTTCAACTGCTGTAAAGATTGATGGTTTGATTTTTCATTGACTCCTCTGTTTGAAACTTAACTGAACTATTTTCATCCCAAGTAGATATTCTGCTGGGGTGATTTTTTTTTGATTCAATCTCATGTACAGGACGCATTTAGTAGGGGCGATTTCCTAACGGAATGCTCCTAATTACGCGAATCGCCCCTACAGATGGTGTATGACTTAATATTTTGCGTAAGTCCTGGTGTAAAAACTTGGGAAATATCTACTTCTTCCCTCTTCCTTCTTCCCTCTTCCTTCTTCCTTCTTCCCTCTTCCTTCTTCCTTCTTCAAATAGAACACATCGCCATCAAAGTACATTCCCAAACTAATCTAGGTTGGACATAGGAGAGTAAATATTTTCTAGCTGCTTCCAGATGTTTGAGACATTCCACATTGTCAAGCTGCTGCTGTTGTTTGGCCCAATAACTATGCTGTAGATAATCTATCAACCATAACTGCGCCTCTAGATCCAAATTTTTACTAATATCTCGCCCTACTTCTAGTGCTTGACGAATAGTCTTAATACCCTGAGTTACTGTTTCCAAAATATCCACAGGAATTTCTTGTAGTTGTTGCCAAGCAGCGATCGCTTCTCCTGGACTGCCTTGAGCCATCATCATTACTTCTGTATGTTTCAAAATTTCTTCATGGCCAGCTTTTTCCAATACGAGCTTCATATTCTCGTTGGCCAAGCGATAAAAAGGAATGCGCTGACATCGAGATACCAAAGTGGGCAATAATGAATCAACTCCCGGAGCAATTAAGATTAAAGTTGCCCGTTTGCCTGGTTCTTCTAAAGTCTTCAACAAACCATTTGCAGCACTTTCTCTCATTGTTTCAGCTTGTTGCAAGACTACTACGGATCTTGCAGTTTCTAGGGGAGGGCGGCCCAAAAATTCACTAATTTCGCGCACCTGTTCGAGACGAATTTGAGGTGGTGACTTGCGTTTGACTCCTGCTTCTGTTGCTTCTTTTGCTGAGAGTAGTTTTCCTTGGTGTAGATAGGTGGGTTCTACCCATAATAGGTCTGGATGGTTTCTTTTGTGAATGCGATTTTTTAGAGATGGGTTAGCGGGGGAGTGGTTATTGGAGAATAGGAGTTCAATAAAACATTGGGCAGTTAAACCCCTTCCTATTCCTGGAGTGCCTACAAATAAATAGGCAGGAGCAATACGTTGGCGAGTAACTGCTTGAGTTAATAATTCTATGGCTTGGTTTTGTCCGATAATTGGAGTCATTTCAGGGAACAGGGAACAGGGAAGAATAATTGATAATTTATGGATAATAATTGATTTTCTTTTTGATTTTTACCAGATGTCTATTAGACCTCAGAAAATTAAATCTAAAAAGATAATTTTACTCTGTTTGCTGTTTCTTCTGGTTTTCCAGAAAGTGGGAAAACTAATACGCTTTTAATATTAGAATTATCAACTAATTCGTCAAGGCGGTGTAATTGTTTATCAGTAATACCAATACCGTCATATTGTTTCGCATAATTTAATTCTTCTTGAAAGTTATCTTCATTATAAGCTTGAATAAAGACTCGATCTACTAACCATTTTTCCCAGTCTGCAGCAAAATATTTTTTCGCCCAATAAGGGTTATGATGACTAAGGTCAAAACTAACTGAATTGTTGGCTTTTTTCATTTCTGTTACCATCTGTTTGGTAAAACTTGTTAATTTCGCTGTCCGGTCTACTTTTCCTGGCAATTCTGCATGATATCCTAGATAATCATCCCATTGAACGGCATCGATTTTTGGATATTTTTTGACAAATTCAACTAAAATATTAGTAAAAAAGTTAGCTACTTCTTCTACTTCTACATCTAAGACATAATGCTCAATTCCATCGTAGGTTTTATCAACTCCAGGAACTATCCATTTTTTGGCAATTGCTAAGTCAAAAATCGGACTATTTTTATCAATTTTAATGCCTTTCTCAAAGTAAGCATGAACTTCTATTCCTTGTTTATGTGCTTCATCAATTAACCAAACTAACCATTGTTCATTAAATTCATTAGGACAGCTATTTGCCCCTAGTATTTGTTGCATTACTTCACTTTTGTACATAGTACAACCATTTCCCCAAACCCCATGAATTATGGTATTAAATCCTTGTTTTTTATAATAACGGACTCTTTCACGAATTGTTTTTTCATCTGCATTATTAGTTATGTAATAACGACTTAAGTAAATGCCTCTAATTTCTTTTTTCTCCCAAGGAGTTAAAACTTTATCGTTGAGGGAATTATTATTAGGTTTAACTGGATTAACAACCTTTTTTTTGGCAGGAATAGGCGATGGTGATTCTATTTTAGGTGAATTTGGTGAATTTTTGACGATTTCTGATGAAGATGATTGAGATGATTCGGTTTGATTTGAGTCAATTTCTTTTGATTTTAAAACAGTTTCTTTTTCAAGGGAATTATTATTAGGATTAACTGGATTAACAATCTTTTCTTCAGCAGGAATAGGTGATGGTGATTCTATTTTAGGTAAATCTGGTGAATTTTTGACGATGTCTGATGAAGATGATTGAGATGATTCCGTTTGGATTGAGTCAGTTTCTTTTGATTTTAAAATAGTTTCTTTTTCGGTTGATGTCTCTTCTGATGTTGAAGAGGGAATAGGTAGATTTGGAAATTTATCTTGGAGCCAAGAAACCACTGAATTGTCAGATACGAATTTAGACAAATCTATCTGATTTCTCTGAATAAACCACCAGTAACTTCCACCTAAAATCATCAAAAAAATTAGAATTTCTACCAAACAACCTGAATCAAAAAGACGAGAAGAATTATCCTTTTTTTTAGACATAGTAATTTCAGTTATCAGTCATCAGTTATCAGTACCTTTGCAATAAGGAGGCTTGAGATAAGGAATATTCCGTTTCTCTTGGTTGATTAAAGATGGCGAAGAGACCTCGCCATCCCACCCTACGGGAAGCTCCGCTAACGACCGCTTATTTCTCCGTTAAGATAAAGGCTTTAAACCTGAATTATTCGGCAAAATATTAATCAATTTAGATTAGATTTTTTGATTTAGTTAATCTCAATTTAATTTAATCTCCCAGAGTAACTACGTTATTACTAAATACATACAACTTATGATTGAAAAATTTCGGAAATGTCAATTAACTTAATATAGTGCGATAAAGGGGTTGATTTTTTACTCTTTCTATCCAATTTTGGACTGCTGGAAATTGGCTTAAATTAAATCCTCCTTCATCGGCAACATGGGTATAAGCAAATAAACAAATATCAGCAATAGTGTAACTATTACCTACAAAAAATTGATGATTTTCTAGATGTTTTTCCATGACATTTAAAGCAGCATAACCTCCTGTTTGTTTTTGCTTAATTTCTGCTTGATATTCTTCTGCTTTTCCTAAAATACTTATCCAATAACGAGAGGTGGCAATATAAGGTTCATGGCTATATTGTTCAAAGAATAACCATTGCATAACTTGAGCTTTTTCCCATTTATTGGTCGGTAAAAATTTTGTTCCTTCACTGAGATAAAAAAGAATTGCATTAGATTCAGATAAAAATTTTCCTGGTTCTATTTCTAAGACAGGTATTTTACCATTAAGATTTTTTTGTAAAAATTCTGGGGTACGACTTTCTCCTTTTGTAATATCAATTTCGATTCTTTCAAAAGGAATTTCTAA
>NZ_CEZPJD010000761.1:0-3832 GCF_983059655.1 Okeania sp. | reverse complement strand
TACTTTGCTCTGGGTTAGTATTTATTATGCAGCCTGGATTTATGTGTTTAGAGTCTGGACTCACCAGGTCAAAAAATAGCATTAACGTTGCGATTAAAAACTTAACTGATTTTGGTATTTCGGTTACCTGCTTTTGGAGTTTTGGATTTGCCTTCATGTTTGGGGCTTCATTTTATGGAATAATTGGCCATAGTAAATTTTTCTTGGCAACCGATCTACAAGCTTTTGACGCAGCCTTCTTTTTATTTCAAGTAATGTTCTGTGGTACAGCTACGACTATCGTTTCTGGTGCAGTAGCTGAACGCATGAAGTATGCCTCCTATCTATTTGTCGCCTCCCTAGTTTCAGGTTTGATCTATCCCATATTTGGTCATTGGGTTTGGAATGGAGCTGACATTGGTATATTAACAGGCTGGCTTGGACATAATGGTTTTGTTGACTTCGCAGGTTCGAGTGTTGTCCATAGTATTGGTGGTTGGGTATCTCTGGCAGCTTTATTAGTTATTGGTCCCCGAACAGGTAGATTTCCTCCTGGTTGTCCACCAGAAAAAATTCATGGTTCTAATTTACCCCTATCGGTTTTGGGGGCAATGTTGATTTGGTTTGGTTGGCTTGGGTTTAATGGTGGAAGTACCCTGGCATTAAATGAACAAGTAGCAGGCATTATTGTCAATACAATTCTTGCCAGTGTAGGAGGAATGATTATTACTCTTGGTATTACTTGGTATATCAGAGGAATACCCAGTGTTGAGGGACTAATTAATGGTACTCTTTCTGGTTTAGTTGGCATTACAGCAGCTTGTCATGCTGTTACAGCTTTTTCTGCCATTTTCATTGGTGTTATTGCTGCCATAGTTACTATGTTGGTAGAAGAAGCTTTAGAAAAAGTTCGAGTTGATGATGCTGTTGGAGCTATCCCAGTTCATCTTGGTGCTGGTATTTGGGGAACTTTAGCAGTAGCTTTATTTGGGAAGGCAGAGGTTTTAGGTACTGGTCTTAGTTTTAGCCAACAATTGACAGTTCAGCTCTTGGGAGTTTTTGCAGCTTTTTTATTAGGATTTTGTTTGGTATATCCAATTTTATTCATTGCAAATAAGCTTTATTTATTCCGAGTTTCAGAAGCAGATGAAAGTATTGGTTTAAATGTTTCGGAGCATCAAGCTAAAACAGAAATATTAGACTTATTTAGAGTAATGGACTCTCAAGCTAGTACGCAAGATTTAAGTTTGCGAGTACCTGTAGAACCTTTTACAGAAGTAGGTCAAATTGCCACTCGCTACAATCAGGTAATGGATGCTTTGGAAGAAGTTACTGCTAGAAATGATGCCATTATTAAAGTAGCGACAGATGCAATTATTACTTTTACTAAACCAGAGCTAGAAATTATTAGTATAAATCCTAGTGGTGAGAAAATTTTTGCCTACACAAATCAAGATTTAGTAGGGAAGCCTATTTATCAAATATTTGACTTTACTATTAATCCATTAACTATGGAAAAAATGGATATCTCTCATTTATTAATGGAGGTCGAAAAATCAACAGTAGAGCCATTAAAATTATGGGTGAATCCAGATTCGATCTTATCGCAAAGTTTAGAAAGTAAAAATAATTTTTATGTCTTTGAGTTGCCAGATATTCAGCCAGAAAATTGGCAAGATTTTTTTCCTAGCTTTTTGCATTTACAAGAGGAGAATTTAGTAGATAGTCAAATAGAGTCGAAGCAACAAAAAAAAAGCGAGCAACAAAATGATTATATAGAACTACTAATATCTAAAATTGCTAACAGTGGAAACCTTTTTGAATTAGTTGGTGTCCGTTCAGATGATTCCTTATTTCCGATGGAAATTGCAGTTAGAGAAGCAAAATTTAATCAAAAAACTTTCTACACAGGAACTTTTAGAGATATTACAGATAGAAAGGAATCAGAAATAAAGCTCAAGGAAAATGAGCAAAGGTTTCGGAGTTTATCCAGAGCTACCTTTGAAGGAATTATTATCTATGAGCAAGAAAAAATCATGGATACAAATATCGCTGCTGCTAATATGTTTGGATATGAATTATCAGAAATAGTGGGTATGAATGGATGGGAGTTAATCGCTCCAGAATACCGCGACTTAGTAGTTGAAAAAATGACTTCTGGTTCAGAAAAAGCCTATGAAGTAATTGGGGTTAGAAAAGATGGTTCAACTTTTCCTTTAGAAATTGAATCCAAGGTTTTTTTATACAGAGGTAATCAAAATGGAGTGGCAGCTTTAAGAGATATTACTGAGCGAAGATTAGCAGAGGCAGCATTACGAGAAAGTGAGGAAAGATTTAGAGCGGTAATGGAACAAGCAGCAGATGCTTTTATTCTTCATGATTTAGAAGGAAAAATTATTGATGTAAATGAAAGTACCTGTAAAAGTTTGGGATATTCTCGTCAAGAATTATTGAACTTATATGTAGAAGATATTGAAGAAAATTTTGTATCTCAAGGGTTTCCTAAAAAATGGAAAAATTTGATTGTTGGCATACCAATAACTATAGAGGGAATTCATAGTCGCAGAAATGGTACAACTTTTCCTGTAGAAATACGTTTGGGTTTATTAAAAGCAGGAAAAGGTAAATTAATATTAGCTCTTTGTCGTGATATAACTGAACGTAAAAAAGCAGAAACAGCTTTACTTCTAGAACGAGAAAAGTCAGAAAAATTATTGTTAAATATTCTGCCGAAACCTATTGCTGATAGATTAAAAGAAGGTCATAGTACCATTGCAGAAGGATTCGCAGAAGTTACAGTTTTATTTGCAGATTTAGTGGGGTTTACTGAATTAGCAGGTCGTGCAACTCCTGAAAGATTAGTTTATTGGTTAAATGAAATTTTTTCCAGGTTTGATTTACTGGCAGAAAAATATGGTTTGGAGAAAATTAAAACTATTGGAGATGCTTATATGGTTGTGGGTGGGTTGCCAGACCCAATGGAAAATCATGCTGAGGCGATCGCTCTGATGGCTATAGATATGCTTGAGGAAGTATCCCATTTTGCTGACGAACAGGAACAAGACTTTAATATTCGTATTGGTATAAATACTGGCCCAGTCGTTGCTGGTGTAATTGGACGTAAAAAGTTTATCTACGATTTATGGGGTGATACTGTAAATATTGCTAGTCGTATGGAGTCTCATGGTATACCAGGTTTTATACAAGTGACAGAAGAGACCTATGAGATTTTACAACAAAAATTTTTATTTACAGAACGGGGTTTGATTGATATTAAGGGCAAAGGTTACATGAAGCCTTATATTTTGCAGGGGAAAAAAGAGTTATATTGAGGAAGGGAAAAGTCAAAAGTTAAGAATTAAAGTCAAAAGTCAAAAGTCAAAAGTAAGAATTAAAGGCAAAAGTCAAAAATTAAGAAGTAAGAAGTAAGAATTGAAGGGAAAAGTCAAAAGTCAAATTTCAAACCTCCTTATTGCAAGAGGTACTGATAACTGATAACTGATAACTGAAATGACGGTGGGGTATTAAACCCGCAAAAGAAAAGATAAAAAACTGTCAGTCATTGCCAAAATTTCTGATTTGTGTGTTATATTGAAATTATGCGGATGTGGCGGAATTGGTAGACGCGCTAGATTTAGGTTCTAGTTTCTTCGGAAGTGGGGGTTCAAGTCCCTTCATCCGCATTTTATTTAAGAAGGAAGAAGTTTATGGGGATTAGAACCCCAACCAATTTTAAATACTGCTTATGAGATGCGGAGCATGAGACCCAACTAGATACGGTCTCGGGGTCTCCCATTATAATCTGTGATTTAACGGGAGAGAACTTCACAACAAATATCCAACATATCAGTAT
>NZ_CEZPJD010000760.1:0-3838 GCF_983059655.1 Okeania sp. | reverse complement strand
GTTCATATTACTCGTCCTCGACCTACTTTTTTAGGACCTTTTGAGGGAATTAGTTAGAAGAAGGGAACAGGGAATAGGGAACAGGGAACAGTCATTTCAGTTATCAGTTATCAGTACCTCTAGCTGTTTGCGCAGCATTCCGCAGGAAAGCAAGAGGCTTGAAATATGAAATATTCTCTTTTTTTATCCCCTTAAAAGGGGAGGCTTTAAACCAGAATTTTTCGGTAAATAATAAACCCTACTTTATTTATTTATTGCACTTATTGATTAATTTTTGTAGGAGAAAAAAATGGTTCTTTATCTTGATTCAGCAATAGTAACAGAAGCTAGAGTTGCCAGTAAATTTGGTTGGATATCTGGCGTGACAACTAACCCTACTTTGTTAGTAAAAAGCGATCTGTCTCCAGAAGCTACATTAAAGGAACTTTCAGAAATTGTTTCTGGAGAATTATATTACCAACTTACTGCTACTAATTTTGATGACATGATGGCAGAAGCGAAAACTGCATCGAAATTAATTGGTCATAAAATAGTTCTGAAAATTCCGGCAACTGCCATTGGTTTTCAAGTGCTATCTTATCTGTCTCGAGACATTAGTTGTTCTGTAACTGGAATATATCATCCTGCTCAAGCGGTAGTAGCTGTAGAAGGAGGTGCTAAATATGCGATCGCCTATGTTAACCGGGCAACAAGACTATTGGGAGATGGTTTAAAATTGGTGCGAGAAATGGCTGAGGTAGTGCAGGGTAGCGGTACAGAAATTTTAGCAGCAAGTATAAAATCTCCTGATGAGGCTGTGGCTACTTTATTGGCAGGTGCTAATCATCTGACATTACCATTTCCTGTTTTGCAGGCAATGACTACCCAGGAATTATCAGAACAAACTTTTAAAGAGTTTAATGAAAAAGGTAAGGGAATTATGTATTGATTGGTAATGATAAAATATTCGTAGGAGGAAGCTGAAATTGAAGATAAATATTACAAATTTTAGGTCGATGATGCCTTACTTGTTCATCTTTCTCCAGCCCGCTTTGAGGATATAAACACTTATAGTCGCTATAAGTTTGATGTTGCTAAAACTTTCAGCCGACAATCTTTACGCCCTTTGAGAAATCGTGCTAATAGTTAGCGTTATAGTTATTATTATACGCGCAGCGATTTTTCGTCCTCTCTCCACACAACATCCTCATTGTTGGAAAGGTGGTACGACTCCAGACCCAGTTTGAACTCTTGCTTGGGCTGAGTATTGTTTAATTTGTGGTCATAATTTATTAAATTCTTTAGATGTTGGAGTTTAGACTAAAACTTGAATAATTAGTCAGCTATCGAAACCAAATTGACACTGAAATTTGAGTGAATTTTTATTACAAAGTGTGTTTTTTATCAAGAAATATTGTATTCTTTTTGAAAAGCAAATTACTGAGTTTTTAAATATTAGGAATTAAAAATATGTCTGTTAATATTTTAGAAAGTAGAGCTATTTCTATGGTAGTGGAAAATGTAAAACTTATTGATTCAACAGGAGATGCTTCTCCAAAAGTTATAGGCATGGAAGATGCCTTTCAATTAAGTGTAGATGTTTCATTTAAACCGATAACTGAACCTTTAACTCAATGTCTTATGGAACAAGGACATTTAATAACAGCTTTTTTTGGTGTTGAGAGTATAGGAACAGGGAAGGAAACACAGTTAATAAAAGAGATAGAGACTCATACAAAATTATTTAAATACACAATTCAAACAGATGCAGTTACACCAAAACAAGAAGGATTATTAGGAAATGCTGTATATATGTTTTCTGTTGGTGTAGCTTTTTCTTGTCCAGAAACTCCTAAAAGCTTATTAGTAGGCTTTGAAGATGGCCATAAGTTTTTTATCTATAAAGATAGAGAGATTCAACTTTAAATATAGAACAATCCTGGATGTATAATATGTCACAATTTATTAGATCTTCAGTATTAGTTAAATTGCTAGATGTATGGTTTGAAAGGAATGCAACAATATGTTATGAAAACTATCAACTAAAAGGAGGCTGGGAAGGATGGTTGCAAGTAGAATTGGCAAAAGAAATAAAGAGTAAAGGGGTGTCAATTGAAAGAGAAGTTAGAATATTTCAAGAATCTGAGAAAAAAGTAGACATGGTAGTAAACTGGTCTGAAACAGATTTAAGCATTTTATTAGAATTGAAAGCAGAAGGAAAATATCGAACAGAAAGCAAAAGTTCAACAGATAATCCGTTTTTTACAGAGTTTGAATATGATGTTAACAGGCTTAAACAAAGTCGCAGAAAAAGAGAGTTTAGACAAAATCCAGCATTGTGTATAGGTGTATTCTTTAGTTTTAGTATAAAATCAACAATAAGTAATCAACGACCATCAGATGAACTATACCCCATAGTACCAAATATTAAGGGTAAACAAGCCCTAAGTGGCTCAAAACGAAAACGAGAAGAAGGAGTGACTCCTTTTTATAGTGAAAAAGAGAGTTATATGAAATATTACCCTTGTAATCTTAAACCTAAACGTTTCATGCAAGTAGTTTTTATCAAGATATAGCGTTTTCATTTGAGATGTAAACAAATTTAATTGACTTTCGTAGCTTGAAGTCTTTAGTAGCTCACGGGAGTGATTTTTTGGCCATAGCCACCCTAAAATACTCTCTTTTTGAATTTTTTAGACCTAACTTTTTGTACTTTTTCCAAACTTCAAAAGGCTAAAACCTTTACCTACCAATGTTTTTAGATTTTTTTAGCAAGCCCTAACTAGCTTGTTAACCCGTGAGTTCCTACCCTCACCCATAAAACTTTTTCAGCAAACCCTAATTAATGTTATTTATGGTAGCTAAAGATATATTTCATCAAAAAGCAATGGTCTAGAATTTTTCTAACTTTCTTTCTGATAATGCAATATTCCCCATTGAATCAAGCCACTTTTACCCATTTCACAACAATCCAATAATCTTTGCTTTTTTTTATTAAAAAAATCTTGACTCCATAGCTGTTCTTCAGCTTGAATTTTTTCCATTTTTTGCAATAGTTGTAAGTAATTCAGAGGAACATTATCTGTTAATTCAATAATTTGAACTTCAGACATTCCAATTTCCTTGGCAACTTTTCTATACTCGTCTATATGCAAGAAATATACTTTGTGAATTCCTCCTGTATACCAGTTCGTTACCTTATTCACGTCTTCCTCTGAAAGGCGATCGCCACTGAAGAAATAGGTACAAGCCAAAAATTCACCGCCTTTAACTAAAACTCGATGTGCTTCCCGAAAAGCTTGTAATTGAGTATCGCTATACAAAAAAGAATCTTGCGCCCAAGCTACATTAAATGTAGAGTTAGGAAAGGGTAAATTTTCAAAACTACCTTGGTAGACATTAATAAGATGACTAAGTTTTTGTTCTTGATTACGTTCAATATTAATCGCATTTTGCTCTTCGCTGAGATTCAAACAAGATACTTGACAACCATATTTTTCAGCTAAGTATCTTGCTGCTCCACCATACCCAGAACCTAAATCAAGCAAGTGACTATTACTGTCTATTTTTAATAGAGATGCCATGTATTCTGTAGTTCGCTTTTTGGCTATATGCAAATCTTCGTCAGGATGTTCAAATATGCCACAATGAGTATGCTCCCCTGATACTCTTTGGTAAAACAAATCTATATCTTTGCTATTAAAGTAGTCTTGATTAAAGCTATCAATCACTGAAACATTAGACATTAGTTTATTTATAAATTTAGAATTTAGAATTAAAGGTAGATTTACCAATTCTGAATTCTATTTTGACATAACCTGATAAGTCCATGCTTGTAAAATAGTATCCAAATTTGTAT
>NZ_CEZPJD010000759.1:0-3855 GCF_983059655.1 Okeania sp. | reverse complement strand
ATAATTAGTGTGCCACATATTTGCCAAGTATTCCGAGGGAAAAAGGGTGATTCGTAACCCATCAAATGCAACATTTTAGGTGTGTCACTTGCCACAATCCAGAAACTTATAAATTAACAGAATTTACTATTGTTTAAATTAAGATTTTATTTTAGAATAAAAAATATGTCCTAATATATTCTAGCTAGAAATATGAACCAAAAACTAACGTTAAATATTGAAGAAGATCAACTCCATTTTCTTCTCCATCATAAAAACTATGACTTTAAAAATGAAGCAGAAATGATTAAGTTTGCCTTGCAAAAGTTACAGTCAGAATTAGAAGCTCAAGATTTACAAGAGTCAGCACAATTATATGCAGAAATATACGAAGAAGATGCCGAATTACAAGAATTAACTGAGACTGCTTGTGCAGATTTTAGAGAAACATGAAACTAAAACGAGGTATGATTATTGATGTGAATCTTGACCCTACTCTAGGTTCAGAAACAGGAAAGATTAGACCTTGTATTATTGTCACGAATAATACTTATAACGAGCGTGTACCTGTTATTCAAGTTCCGTTACAAACTGGAGTCAAAAAAAGGCAAGGATTAAAACTAATGTAGTAATTGAACCATCTTCAGTTAACTGTTTAAGTAAAAAATCAATAGCAGATTGTTTACAAACTAGACCCATTGATTATTGTTCTCGCTTAGTAAGTATTAGGGGTGAACTAGAAACAGAATTAGTCCTAAAAATTGATCAAGCTTTAAAAATTGTCTTTGCTCTATAGAGTATTATTGTTTTAGCTTTCCACGATCCAAAAACTCATAAGTTAACTGAGTTTGCAATTGTTTAAATTCAACATGAATTTTGGTTGCACAATCCATGAAATTACTGCTAGAAGTAGAAGTAGGTTGGGTTGAGGGACGAAACCCAACACCAACGAGGCTATAACCGCGAAACCCAACACCAATAATACAAATTTCATAAAATATTACTACAGCGGTTTTATCTGCTGGTGGGAAGTTAGGAATTAATGCTGTAACAACCTCTTTTGAATTTGGTATAAAGCTTTGTTGGGTTTCGTTCCTCAACCCAACCTACATTTCTTTTAACCTTTTCCTTCTGCCTTCTGCCTCCTGCCTTCTACCTTTCCTGATAATATGCAATATATTAACTGATATATTCATAAGCAACTATGCAAACTACTGAATTTCTGAGTGAGCTAAATTTATCCCAACGCCAAGCAGTACAACATTTTTGCGGACCAATGCTAGTTGTGGCAGGAGCTGGCTCTGGCAAAACTAGAGCGCTCACCTATCGCGTGGCCCATCTAATACGTCATCATCGGGTACATCCAGAAAATATTCTGGCAGTAACATTTACAAATAAAGCTGCACGGGAAATGAAGGAGCGGATCGAGAAGCTGTTTGCTGGGCAACAAGCAGAAGCAAAATATGGTAAACCATTATCAGCTTTGACACTGGAAGAACAGACTAAGTTGCGATCGCAGGTCTATAAAAGTATTACGAAACATTTATGGATGGGAACTTTTCATAGTCTTTGCGCTCGTATTCTGCGGTTTGATATTAACAAATATCAGGATGAAAAAAAACGTCGTTGGGATAAAAACTTTTCTATTTTTGATGAAAGTGATGCTCAAACTTTAATTAAGCAAATTGTTACTAAACAGCTCAATTTAGATGACAAAAGATTTGAACCTCGTTCGGTTAGATATGCTATTGGTAATGCTAAAAACAAGGGAATGTCTCCTCTTGAATATCAAAGAGCAGAACCAGATTATCGGGGGCGGGTAATTGCTGAAGTTTATGGTATTTATCAAGATAATTTAGCAGCAAATAACGCTCTTGATTTTGACGATCTAATCAGAATACCTGTAGAGTTATTTCGGCAAAATGAGCAAGTATTGGCTTATTGGCATAAACATTTTAACCATATTTTAGTGGATGAATATCAAGATACTAATCGGACTCAATATAATTTTATTAGATTTTTAGCAACTAATGGTGAAGACCCTAAATATTTTAATAAATGGGAAAATCGTTCTGTTTTTGTGGTGGGAGATGTAGACCAATCTATTTATTCTTTCCGCATGGCAGATTACACAATTTTGCTAGATTTTCAACATGATTTTGGTGATGGTTTAGCGGATGAAGATACCCGGACAATGATTAAGTTGGAGGAAAATTATCGGTCGCGGGAAAATATTCTGGAAGTGGCAAATAAATTGATTGAAAATAATACTCAACGTATTGATAAAATCCTCAAACCAACGAGAGGTTTGGGGGAAGAAATTTATTGTTATGAGGCGGAAAGTGAGTTAGAAGAAGCGGAATTTGTTTGTAGTAAAATTCAGGAAATTACAGACCAAAATCCAGAGTTAGATTTAGGCAGTTTTGCTGTACTTTATCGGACTAATTCTCAGTCACGCGCTCTGGAAGAAGCTTTAATTCATTACGATATTAAATATGTGATAATTGGCGGATTGAGATTTTATGACCGGAAGGAAATTAAGGATTCTTTGGCTTATTTACGGGTCATTGCTAATCCGGCTGATACTGTTAGTTTGCTCAGAATTATTAATACTCCGAGAAGAGGTATTGGTAAGGCGACTATTGATACTTTGATAAATGCTTCTTTGGAGATGGGAATACCTTTGTGGGAAATTATTAATGATGAAACTTCTGTTAATACTTTGGCAGGTCGTTCTGCAAAAGCTGTGAATAAATTTGCTGAGATCATTAAGAATTGGCAAAATGAAGTAGAAAATCTGACGGCGGTTGAAATTGTTGAAGGAATTTTGGAGACTTCTGGTTATATTGAAGAGTTGAAAAAAAAGGGTACGGAAGAAGCAGATAATCGACTGGCAAATTTGGGGGAATTATGTAGTGCTGTTGCTCAATTTCAAGAGGATAATGAGGATACAAGTTTAGGAGGTTTTTTGGCGAATGCCTCTCTAGCTTCTGGTTTAGATAATCTACAAGAAGGGCAAGAAGCTGTTTCTTTAATGACTTTACATTCGGCTAAGGGTTTGGAATTTCCAGTAGTATTTATGGTTGGTTTGGAACAGGGTTTATTACCTCATTTTCGCAGTATAGATGACCCTTTATCTTTGGAAGAAGAAAGGCGGCTTTGTTATGTAGGAATTACGAGGGCACAGGAACAATTATTTATTTCTTATGCGACTGAAAGGCGACAGTTTTGGGGAGCGAGAGATGCCACAGTTCCTTCTCAATTTTTGGCTGAATTACCGGAAGATTTGATTAATACTAATGGGATGAAAAAGGTAATTTATCGTTCGCGCCGTCAGAGCAAAAATACTAAAAATACTCCTGTTAAAAAATCGGCAAATAATCAAGGAGAAAATTGGCAAGTTGGCGAGAAAGTGATGCACGAAAAATTTGGAGTAGGACAGATAAGTAATGTTTTTGGTGGGGGACAAAAACTGAGTTTAGGTATCAAATTTGGTAAGAGTAAAAAAATTATTGACCCTAAAACTGCACCTATGGAAAAGTTAGAATAATGGGAGTAGGGGAGTGTGGAATAGGCATCTTGCCTGTTCCTGATATTTCCCCTATTCTATTTATAAATTTCCCGGTCTCATGTCCGGATAATCATATTAAATCTGGTAACATCGTTGTTATTCAGTATTTAAAGATAAGAGTCTATATTATACCAATTACCAAAAGTAATACTATACTTAGGTAACACTTCAGTTATTAAGTAATTAAACTATCCTAATAAACTTTTTGCTAACTTGAGTCAATTTAATATTAATTATCATTATTTTCGCTTCTCCTCTACTCCCCCACTCCCCTACTCCCCTACTCCCCTACTCCCCCACTCCCC
>NZ_CEZPJD010000758.1:1932-3859 GCF_983059655.1 Okeania sp. | reverse complement strand
TCGCCATAATTTAACAACATTTCCAAAGCAGCTAAACGATTTTGCCAAGTCTGAACTTGATAAGCATTTTCCCTCCCATGAACATTCATAGAACTCCTAAACTGTAACTGAAATCTTCTCAAACTATTTCTAGCTTTCTTCAAACTACTATTATCCGGATTTTCAGCCAATTGATTCAAATCTGCTGCCAATTCCTCAGCTTTATTCCGCCAACTCTCAAGCTCAGACTTCCTCATAGAAAGTTGCTCATTTGCTAACAAAAAACTCCATTCCTTTTTCAAAGCTTGAAAACGATCTGCTGCTGCTGCAAACGGTTGCCGATAAGGAATAGGACCTTCCACAACATGGGAAGGGTTCGCAAAAGTATTCAATGAAGCTCTGTTATTATTCCCAGTTTCCGGTCCTCCCTGAGTACGAGTCAAAAATCCATGTAACCCCCCAGTAATTCTTTCAGCAGCAAAAATAATGTAACCCCCTGTAGGCAAATCCCTCGCCGCTTGAATTTGGTCAACCGCTACAATTTCAGGAATATTCAAAAGCTTAACTGCTGGCGTTATCAAAGTACTACCTAATACTCGCGTATTTGTCAGCGGTTGCGTAATTTGCTGGAAACGATTCGTATCCAAAGCATAAGTCATCGGAGTAAGCAAATCAATATCACCCCTGAGAACCCAACTTTCCCAATCTTGCTGAATTTTATCAAACCGCTCATGGCGTGGAAAAGGAAACACCGCCGCCGACAAAATCATCCTTGGATATTTCTGTTTGAGAAATCTGGAAGTATCCGCAACAAAGCTATTGACTTGATTAATCTTAAACTCAGTCCACTTCCACCTATTTTGGCGATCGCGTGAAGAAATCTTCATCGGGTCCACACCATGCAACCGCTGAAACTGTTGGCGAGCTATGGTGCTGTAACCATAAGAAAAATTCCGACCAGGATTTTGAAAAGGATAGCGAATATAGTCAAGTTGAATCCCATCAACCTGATAACGACTAGCAATTTCATCTATTATCCTCAGCAGATATTGCCGAACATAAGGATTAGCAGGGTCCATATAAACCTTGCCATCAGAAGGGTGTCTTTTCCGACCCTTGTTATCTGTCATCACCCAATCAGGATGAGCCGAAATCACCGGACCCAAATAACTATCTGGCTGACCAAGAGCGCGATTATGGGCCTTATTCCCCGTTGCAAACGCCCAAATCCAAGCGTGTATCTCCATATTCCGCTCCCGAGCCAACTTAACAGCAGACTCAAGGGGGTCCCAGGAAATTGTCAAAGGATTCTGTCTGGGAGCAACATTACTGGGATAAATTGTGTAACCAGCATTCAAAGTTTCAAAGAAAACAGTATTAATACCAGCAGCAGCAAGTCGGTCAAATACCATTGCCAAACCACGTTCCGATCGCGCTCTAACAATTGTACCCCTGTCTAACCACACAGCTCTAATCTCAGCTCCTGCTCTTTCTCCATCAGTGGGATAATTCTGCCACAACATTTGCCTTGTTTGTAGCCATTGATTTCTAGCAGTAGCATATTGTTTGGATGCCACCTGTTGGGGGAACCTTTGAATTGTCAAGCGTGCTTGTTCGACTATTTGTTGAGCATCACTTATTTGTCGATTTCTTTGAGCAACAAATGTACTACGATCGCTATTGGTAGCTACCAAACTACCTTGATCTGCTGACAAATTCACTTCCACATTTGCTGACTTAGCTGCAACCAAAGCACTTTCAAATCTACCCAAGAGATTATTTAACTCTTGCAACATTGCATTAGCTTCTGCTCTGCTAATTGGATAGTTTCCCTGTCTTACTTCCAAACCTGCAGGTGCTGATTCTGATGAAGGATCTGTTTGAGAGTTTGGTACTTGTACCTCTGGTGGAGGTAAAGGTCGGAGTATGGCAGCTAGGGGGTTACGGC
>NZ_CEZPJD010000758.1:0-1832 GCF_983059655.1 Okeania sp. | reverse complement strand
GAAGAACCCGAACTTCCTTTCCAAGTAGCTGCAGTTGTGCTGCTTAACCCTGCCGGAATTAATACTCCACCTTCAACAGTATCTTGGTCATTTCCCATGGGTGCCCAACTGGTAGATTTTTTGCAAGCAATATCTAAACAACGATATTTTGCTTCCGGTGTTGCAGGTTGACTCAGGGGAAAGGCCCAGTAAGAGCCAAGGAGCGATCGCAGTTCTTGCCTTACTCCTGGTTTAGATTTTCTCCCTACCTGGCCACTAGCTATTAATTTCCCTCCTTGTTTCACCCACTCTTCTATAATTTCTACTTGAGTTTGGGTTAAGGTTTCAATGTTTGGTAAAAAGATAACTTTCACCCCAGATAGGTCAGCTACTGTATTAATTTGCCGTAGTTCTATAGGTTCATAACTTATACCTAAATTGCTTATTCGTGTAATGATGTTATTCCATTCATCTGTATTTCCTGAGTCTCGAATTATTCCTAATAAAGTATTAGCTCTGCTTGAGGTTGGTAAAAGTACAATTAAACTTAGTAAGGCACTTGTTAGTTGTGGTAAAAATTGTTGATATATAGGCTTTTTTTTATTCATTATTTCTCTTTATTTAATCAAATAAGTATTCAAATAAACTTTATTAATAATTGCTTGAATTAAGAGGATATCTGAAAAGTTTTTCGATACTGAATTTTGCCCCCCTAGCCCCCAACTTTGGGGGGAACAAGAGTCAATTTGCTTCTAAAATTCCCCCAATTTTGGGGGATGCGCGGGGGCTTGGATGTAGCATAAGGGACTTCTCAGACAACCTATAATAGTTATTTTATTTCACAAGTTATTTTGTTGAGATAAGTTTTATTAGCATTAAATGGTGGCAATGACCAATTATTTTTTTAACATATTCAAGCTTTTATGTCAAACAAGTATATTCACAGAATATAAATAATATAAGTACTTACTAAATTTTCAATATTGTTTCATGATTTATTTAATCAATCTACAGGTGAAAATTAAGTAGTGTTTATTTATTATTTATCAATAAATAGGACTAACTTTCAGGAGAAAATTATATTTAACTTTCCAGAATTTTCCTTAAGGATTTTGATATAACTTACTAAAGTTTTGCAATGAATGAAAATTTTGTGTCAGTAATTTAGTAGTTTGATTTGAATGATGCAGAAAATATCTTGTAATTAAAGAAAGGCTGAACTCAGAAAAAACTTAAAATTTTCCAAGTGTTTAAATATACAGTCTTAGACAAAGTAAACTCCTATTGAATTAAAACTACTGTTGATAATTAATAGATAATTACTATGACTATTTTTAGTATCAATAGGTACAAAAAAAATATATATAAATCTAAATAGCTTTACTGATATAAGTTTTGGCTAGTTTGTAAAATAAAAATTAAAGATTATTACTCAGGAGTTACGTATGAACGCCATTGGTAGGGTGTGTTAGCGGTAGCGTAACACACCGAAACCCTATATATATTTTCAGTGCGTAAGTTCTGTTGCTAATAAATAATTTTATAGATATATAAGGCTTTGTTGCATGAATGTTGCGATCGCGACTTCTCCCCATAAGAGAAGTTAATTAGAATTCTACTTTGTAGCTTTCTGGCTTACAATCCTGTATCATGCGATTAAGTATGGCACATTGTATGAACAACTCTATCGCTTGATTGCTGAATTTCCTTCGTCGCAACTTACCCCCAAATATTACTTTCAACCTAAACATAGTATAGCAATGAGCGCTGGTATATTTACAAATTGCAGGATTTGCCCAATAGCTAAAAGTCTTATATGATCAGCAATTTATTCCCCCAGATGAGCTGTTGCC
>NZ_CEZPJD010000757.1:0-3865 GCF_983059655.1 Okeania sp. | reverse complement strand
TCGATCCACAAAATTGGTGGACTCATAGGAGTGAAGAATGGATAATTACCCCTATCGGTGGGAGAGGAACGTCTGATACATTAAATATTTGGTTTGGTAAGGATAGTGAAGGTCGTCAATGCGCTCATGGTATGTTAGGAGCAATGACAGGTTCAGGAAAATCTACCCTGTATCATGTTCTGATTTTGGGTTTGGCAACTCGTTACAGTCCCTCAGAATTAAGATTTTATCTAATTGATGGTAAATATGGTGTAGAATTAGCCCCCTATCGTAATTTACCCCATACTGAAGTAGTTTCCTTGCATTCTTCTCCTGAATTATCTCGTAGTGTGTTAACAGAATTAATTGCGGAAAAAGAACGACGCAACGCTTTATTTAAAAAGTTAGGAGTATCAGAATTATCAGGTTATCGCCGTTTAGGACAACCAGAAGGTAAAATTCCCCGTATACTCCTAGTAGTAGATGAATATCAGGAATTATTTCTGAATGACAAAGACGATACCGCTTCCAGTCAACTGCTCATTTTAGCTCAACAGGGACGGAGTGCAGGAATTCATATGTTATTAGCTGCACAACAGTTTGGTGCAGAGGGAATGCGGAATCAAACGGGGGTTTTTGGTAATATTCACCTGAGAATGGGTATGCAAATGTCAAATTCTGATATTCAAGCGTTGACAGAATTTGGTAAACGAGGCAAACAGTTACTAATGACTTGTGATTTACCAGGAAAAATCGTGGTTAATGACAGTAGTGGCGATGATAGTTCTAATTATTTTGGTAAAGTGGCATTTATCGAAAAAAACCGCCGAGATGAAGTCATTCAAGACTTAATGCAAAAAGCTCATCAACTTCCACCTGAAGATTACGCAGAAGCAGTAGTCTTTGATGGAGATTCTCAGCCAAATTTAGTAGATAATCCTCAATTACGCCATATTTTAGATTATGGTAAATGGTTATCTCCTACTGAATGGGAAAGTATAGCAAGAAAGTCTTTTTATAAAGGAGGGTTAGCAATTCCTGACTGGTTTAGTGCAGAACACCCCACTTTGATGTGGTTAGGGCAAGAATTTAGTGTTCGCAAACAAGCAAGGTTGATTTTACGCCGTCGCCCCAGTGAAAACGTTCTGGTGATCGGAGGAGACTATAATACAGCTCGTTATGGAATGTTAGCCTCAATTTTGACGAGTTTAGCTTTAAATGGAAATCCCCAACAACTTTGCTTTGTAGTAATCGATCGCAGTATTGTAGGAACACAATGGAATACTGCTTTAGAAACGGTTTGTGAAACAATTTTGAAACCTGCAAAGTTTGCGGTTGCGTTTGACCGAGAAAATAAAGTGATTCCTCCCATTTTAAACAGTTTAATCGTCGAACTTGAAAAAAGAAGCCAACTTAGTGAAGCAGAGTTACTTACCCAACCGTCTATTTTTGTGCTAATGACAGAATTAGACAGAGTAGATGATTTAAGACGGAGTAATGAAGGGTATTATAGCCCAGAAAGCCCTTTAGCTTTGCAAATTAAGCAATTATTCAGCGAAGGACCTACTAAAGGTATTCATCTCATTCTTAGTTTTTCTGGAATTAAAGCTCTATCCAATGTCTTTGATATTCGGCGAAATTTAGGCTATTTTCGCCATCGAGTCGCATTACAAATATCAGAGGATGATTCTTTCACTTTTGTTAACGATCGCCAAGCATCTCGCTTACAAGCCGATGGAGATGTTCCCATTCAAGCCCTTTATTTGGATGTTGAGAGCGATCGCAAAACCCTCTTTAAACCCTATAGTACAGAGTCAACACCAGACTTACAGCAACAACTTGAGAGCATTGCTAATACTTTAATTAACGGAAATTAACCAATGGATGACCAATTTTTACAACTCAAAAACTTTCAAGAAACCCTTGAACAATTTAACGATCGTATTAGTGCTTCTTGGAAAGAGGTAGAAACTGCTTACGAGGATATTTACCCTCATTGGGAAGACGACAACCATCGTCAACACGAACAGTTGTGGCTACCTGTGCAAGAACAGATGAAAAATTATCTAAATCGTCAAAGTCCAGTCTATATAGACTTTTTAAGCCATAAATTAAAAGTATTAGAGAGGTATTTAAACGGTGGATGATTCCCTCAAAAACGCACTTTTATCCTATCAAACTGCCTTAAATCAACATTTACTGGTTCTTAAGGAAGAATTTGAGATGCTAGAAACAGCATGGCGATCGCTAAATGATGTCTATGAAGGATCGGCGGCAGAAGAGTTTAAAGAAGCTTGGAGAAAAACCATGGTCGATTTTGAAGATTCTATAGGCAAAATAGAAACAATACTTTATTTTATCCAAGAAATCACTGAAAATGCCTAAATGATTTAATATGACTATTCAAGATCCCCGTATTCTCATTATCCTGCTCAATGACTTGCTCGAAGAACTCAAACGGTGGACAATAACCACTCGTGATACTTTAACCGATATGTCATGGTATCAAAATCAAGGAGAAGAAAAAGTTACACAAGCTCAATATCATGCTGCAATTGTTCAAAATCAGGCAAACAATGATCAAGAAGCAGTCGATAGTGCTGATAATGAAGTTAATCAATTGTTGTCTGATTGTTATCAAGCGTTAGACAACGCTCAACAAAATTTAAGACAAGCAGAAAACAGTCAACATCAAGCCCAATCTACCTTAAACCATTGGGAAACCGAGTTAAATCTTGCACAGATTTGGTTAGAACAGGCAGAAGCTCGATTACAAAGTGCTATCAAGGAAAGAGAACAAGCAGAAATTGATGTGCGCAATAAAGAGTCGGACTTACAAAGCGCAGAAAATGCCCTCAGAAATTGTGAAAGTTCTGGTTATACTGACGATGAGGGGCGATATCATGCCCGAAACTGCTCTGGTGAGTCAGCAAGAGTCAGTCGAGCCGAAAGTGCGGTTCTAGATGCTCGTCAAAACTTAGATCGAGCCATTGCAGAAGAAGCAGCAGCAAGGAATGAAGTGAGGCGAGCGCAAGCAAGAGTTGACTCTTGTTATAGTGCAGTGGGATATGCTCAAGAGGCTGATAGTAGAGCGAGTGTTGCCTTAAATAATGCCCATGACGCTCTCAGTTTTGCCGAACGCAGTTTAGAAAATGCTCATGCTGCCAAGCGTGAAGTGGAAAGAGCGCAAGTTGAAGCACATAATGAGCAGGAAATGGCAGATTTAATGTCTTTAGCTGTTAATACAGCGCAAAATCTTACAGAAGGAGCAAGAAGTGACTTTAAAGGAGCAGAAAACTTAGGAGACTCAGCTCAACGGCTAGAAGTTGCAGTTTCCAGAGAATTAGAGGACAGGGTAGAAAGTTTGATTGAATTAAATCGTCCACCTTTATTTTAGACAGTTTAGGGAGCAAAACAAATGGAAATGGAAGACACCCTTTGGACAATGAAACAGCGATCGCGTACTTTACAAGAGTATCGTCAAGATATTCGGGGTGCATGGCAAGATGAGGCTGCAAAAACCCTTAACCGTCGTTATCTCAACCCCCACGAAGGCGACGATCAGAAAATGATAGAATTTCTGCAAAAACAGGTGCAAGGCTTAGAAAAAGCTAATGAGGAGTTGATTAAAGCAAAAAAGCACGCTTTAGAAGCAGATCGCTATTCCCAACAAGTTGAACGTTTCTTAGAACGAAAAAAACAGGAAGTTAAACGAGCTTGTCATTCTTATGACTTGTCTATAGAATATTATGGTCTAACCCAAGCAGAATTGCCTAATATTGACCAATTAATTCAAAAAGCTAACAGCTGTGGTTAACGCAACTTGTAGTCGATATATCTGAAATAATTCCCAACAATATGCTATATTATAGAGCTACTGCGTAAA
>NZ_CEZPJD010000756.1:0-3875 GCF_983059655.1 Okeania sp. | reverse complement strand
TCGATCCACAAAATTGGTGGACTCATAGGAGTGAAGAATGGATAATTACCCCTATTGGTGGGAGAGGAACATCTGATACATTAGACATTTGGTTTGGTCAAGATAGTGAAGGTCGTCAATGCGCTCATGGTATGCTAGGAGCAATGCCAGGTTCAGGAAAATCTACTCTTTATCACGTTCTTATTTTAGGCTTGGCAACCCGTTATAGTCCGTCAGAATTGAGATTTTATCTAATTGATGGTAAATATGGCGTAGAATTAGCCCCCTATCGTAATTTACCTCATACCGAAGTGGTTTCTTTGCATTCTTCCCCTGAATTATCCCGTAGTGTGTTAACAGAATTAATTGCGGAAAAAGAACGACGCAACACTTTATTTAAACGACTAGGGGTGGTAGAATTAGCTGATTATCATCGTTTAGGACAACCAGAAGGAAAAGTCCCTCGCATTCTTTTAGTGGTTGATGAGTATCAAGAATTATTTTTCGACGATCAGGACGATACTGCTTCAAGTCAACTACTCATTTTAGCTCAACAGGGACGGAGTGCAGGAATTCATATGTTATTGGCTTCACAACGGTTTGGTGCGGCGGGAATGCGAGATAAAACGGGGATTTTCGGTAGCATTCACCTGAGAATGGGTATGAAAATGTCTAATTCTGATATTCAAGCGTTGACAGAATTTGGCAAGCGAGGCAAACAGTCCTTAATGAAGTGTGATTTGCCGGGGAAAATCGTAGTTAATGACAGTAGTGGTGATGATAACTCTAATTATTCTGGTAAAGTGGCATTTATCGAAAAGTCTCGCCGAGATGAGGTTATTCAAGCTTTAATGCAAAAAGCTCATCAACTTCCCCCTGAAGATTATGCGGAAGCAGTAGTTTTTGATGGAGATTCTCAGCCAAATTTAGTAGATAATCCTCAATTACGCCATATTTTAGATTACGGTAAATGTTTATCTCCTACGGAATGGGAAAATATAGCAGGAAAGCCTTTTTCCCAAGGAGGTTTAGCAATTCCTGACTGGTTTAGTGCAGAACACCCAACTTTGATGTGGTTAGGACAAGAATTCAGTGTTCGTCAACAAGCAAGGGTGATTTTACGCCGTCGTCCCGGTGAAAACATTCTAATCATTGGAGGAGACTATAATACGGCTCGTTATGGAATGTTAACCTCAATTTTGACCAGTTTAGCCTTAAATGGAAATCCCCAACAACTTCGCCTTGTGGTAGTTGATCGCAGTATTGTAGGAACACAATGGAATACTGCCTTAGAAGCGGTTTGTCAAACAATTTTGAATCCTGCAAAGTTTGCTGTGGAGTTTAAGCGAGAAAATAAAGATATTCCTCCGATTTTAACCAATTTAATCACCCAACTCGAAGAAAGAAGCCAACTCAGTGAAGTAGACTTACTTACCCAACCATCTATTTTTGTCCTAATGACCGAATTAGACAGAGTAGATGACTTAAGACGGAGTTATAACCCACATTATAGCGATGAAAGCTCTTTAGCCCAGCAAATTAAGCGATTATTCATCGAAGGACCCACTAAAGGTATTCATCTCATTCTCAGTTTTTCTGGGATCAAAGCCCTATCCAATGTCTTTGATCAACGGCAAAGTTTACGCTCCTTTCGCCATCGAGTCGCGTTACAGATATCACAAGATGATTCTTTCGATGTTGTTAATTCTCGCAAAGCCTCTCGCTTGCAAAAGGATGGAGATGTTCCTATTCAAGCCCTTGATTTGGATAATGACAGCGATCGCACTACCCTCTTTAAACCCTATAGTACAGAGTCAACACCAGGCTTACAGGAGCAAATTGAAATCATTGCTAATGCTGTAATTAACAGAATTTAACCCCTAACAAACCAATGGATGACCAATTTTTACAACTTAAACAGTTTAAAGAAACCCTTGAACAATTTAACGATCATATTAGTGCTTCTTGGAAAGAAGTAGAAACTGCTTACGAGGATCTTTACCCTCATTGGGAAGATGAAAACCGTCGTAAACACGAACAATTATGGCTACCTGTGCAAGAACAGATGAAAAATTATCTAAATCGTCAAAGTCCTGCCTATACAGACTTTTTAAACCATAAATTACAAGTATTAGAGAGGTATTTAAAAGGTGGATAATTCTCTCAAAAATGCACTTTTATCCTATCAAGCTGCCTTAAATAAGCATTTACTGGTTCTTAAGGAAGAATTAGAGGTCCTAGAAACAGCATGGCGATCGCTAAATGATGTTTATGAAGGAGCAGCTGCAGAAGAGTTTAAAGAAGCTTGGAGAAAAACCATAGTCGATTTTGAGGATTCTGTAGGCAAAATGGAAACAATACTTTATTTTCTCGAAGAAATAACTGAAAATGCTAATTGATTTAATATGACTATTCAAGATCCCCGTAGACTCATTACCAGACTTGATGAGTTACTTAAAGAACTCAAAGGGTGGACAATTACCACCCGTGATACCTTAACCAATATGTCATGGCATCAAAATCAAGGAGAAGAAAAAGTTACACAAGCCCAATATCATGCTGCCATTATTCAAGATCAGGCAAAGAATGATCAAGAAGCAGTCGATGAAGCTTATAATGAAGTTACTCTATTGTTGTCTGATTGTTATCAAGCGCTGGATAATGCTGAAGAAAATTTAAGACAAGCAGAAAACAGTCAAAATCAAGCGCAATCTACCTTAAATCATTGGGAAAATGAATTGAGTATTGCACAGATTTGGTTAGGACAGGCAGAAGCTCAATTACGAAGTGCTATAGCGCAAAGAGAGCAAGCAGAAATTGATGTGCGCAATGCAGAGTCAGACTTACAAAGCGCAAAAGATAACCTCAGAAATTGCGAAAATTCTGGTTATACTGACGCTGAGGGGCGATATCATGCCTCAGAATGCTCTCATCAGGAAGCAGGAGTCAGTCAAGCCAGAAGTGAGCTTCAAGCTGCTAATCAAGCTTTAGATCAAGCTAGGGCAGAAGAAGCAGCAGCAAAGGATGAAGTAGGGCGAGCACAAGCAAGGGTCAACTCTTGTCATAATGCAGTGGGATATGCTCAAGACGCTAACCATATAGCGGATATTGCCTTAAATAATGCCCATTACGCTCTCAGTGTTGCCGAACGTAGTTTAGAAAATGCTCATGCTGCCAAGCGTGAAGTAGAAAGAGCGCAAGTTGAGGCAAAAAATGAGCAGGAAATGGCAGATTTTATGTCTTTAGCTGTTAGTACAGCGCAAAATCTTACAGAAGAAGCTAGAAGTGACTTTAAAGGAGCAGAAAGCTCAGGAGACTCTGCCCAACAGCAAGAATTCCAAGTTTCCAGAGAATTAGAGGATAGGGTAGAAAGTTTGATTGAATTAAATCGTCCACCTTTATTTTAGATATTTTAGGGAGCAGAACAAATGGAAATGGAAGAAACTCTTGGGAGAATGCAACACAAATCGCGTCACTTACAAGAGTATCGTAAAGATATTCGGGGCGCATGGCAAGATGAGGCTGCCAATACTCTGAATACTCGTTATCTCAACCCCCATGAAGATGATGATCGGAAAATGATTGAATTTCTTCAAGAACAAGTGCAAGGCTTAGAAAAAGCTAATGAGGAGTTGAATCAAGCCAAAGAACACGCTTTGGAAGCAGATCGCTATTCCCAACAAGTTGAACATTTCTTAGAACAAGAAAAACAGGAAGTTAAACGATCTCGTCATTCTTATGACTTGTCTATAGAATATTATGGTCTAACTCAAGCAGAATTGTCTAATATTGACCAATTAATTCAAAAAGCTAACAGCTGTGGTTGACGCAACTTGTCGTGGATATATCTGAAATAATTCCCAACAATATGCTATATTATAGAGCTACTGCGTAAA
>NZ_CEZPJD010000755.1:0-3875 GCF_983059655.1 Okeania sp. | reverse complement strand
AAGTTTATCAATAAGTAAATCATCTAAGATAGTTTCTATAATTCATAGATATTTGCTCATTAAGTAGATATACAAAAAATTCAGTCATATATGATGTATAAATATTAACGATACTTATTCTGAAACATTATCTATAAATATAAAAATCTTTAATAATAATATAAAAATATTTAATAGTAATCAATAAATTATGTCTGTAGAAAATCAAGAATATAAAAAAAAGTTAGCAACAGCGATCGCTCATATTCCAACATCCCTGGACCAAGATACTATTTTCAAAATTACTATTAAAGAAATACGACAGTTAATCAATGCAGACCGAGTAGCATTGCTTCGCTTTTACCCTCAGTTAAATTGGCAAGGAGAATTTATTTGCGAAGATGTAGCAGATGACTGGAACTCCATTTTAGGAGTGAAGTTAGAACATTGGCCTTTTAGGGAAGAATTGGCTGCATATAATAAAGAAAGATACATTGAGACTATAACAGATATTAAGCAAGCAACATTAAGTGAATCTGAGGCAAAAATTTACCAAAAGTTTCAGGTGCAAGCTCATTTGGTAGTTCCCATACTCAAAGTAGATAAAACCAAGGATGCTACCACATTAACTAAGCCCGAACTATGGGGATTACTTTGTATCCATCAATGTAGCAGACCTCGGCAATGGCAAGATGTGGAGATTGAATTTGCTCAGATAATGGCTCAAAATCTAGAATTAGTAGTCAAAAATACAGATGTTCTAGAAGCAGCACATTACCAAATACAACAACAAAAAGCATTAGCTAGAGTAATCAAAAGAATTCGTACCCCAATAGACTTAGAAGAAATTTTTAAGATTACTGCTATAGAAGTACGTCAACTACTCAAAGCAGACCGCGTGGCAGTTTTTCGTTTTTATCCAAAACGTGATTGGGAAGGAGAATTTGTTTCTGAAGATGTAAGAATAGAGTGGGATTCAATATTGGCAGCCAAAGTATACGACCACTGTTTTGGAGGAGAATATGCTGTTCATTATCAAAAAGGTAGAATACAAGCGGTAGCAGATATTTATCAAGCAGAATTAAGTGATTGCCATAGAGAAATATTGGGTAAATTTCAGGTTCGTGCCAATCTAATTGTGCCTCTACTCAAAGGTTTAGGAACAGGAAGATTACCCGAACTTTGGGGTTTGTTATGCATTCATCAATGCAGTGGTCCCCGTCATTGGCAAGAATATGAAATAGAATTTGTCCAACAAATAGCCGATCATTTTGGCGTAGCACTACAGCAAGATGATGCTCTCAGACAAGTTCAAAAACAGTCAGCACAATTAGCTATAAGTAAAGAAAAAGAAAAGTTAGCCGAACGCCAGAAAATTGTAGGTGAATTATTTGACAAAATTCGTTTATCTCTAGAAATTAAGACAATTTTTGCTATTGCAACCGCAGAAGTAAGAAAACTTTTGCAAGCAGAGCGAGTGGCAATATATCGTTTCTTGCCAGACTTTAGCGGGGAATTTATTGCTGAATCTTTTGCAGAAGGATGGACTCCCCTAGTAGGAGTTCAGCCCATAATTAAAGATACCTTTTTAGAAGAAAATCAGGGCGGGCGATATGCAAACAATGAAACTTTTGCTGTTGATGATATTTATCAAGTCGGTCATGATGAGTGTCATATTCAACTTTTAGAACAATTTGAAGCCAGAGCTTATCTAATTGCGCCAATTTTGCAAGGTGAAAAACTGTGGGGTTTACTGGCAGCTTATCAAAATTCCGGCCCCCGTCATTGGCAAACTGATGAAGTAGACTTGCTAGCTCAAATAGCTGCTCAGTTAGGGGTAGCTCTGCAACAAGCTGAGTATTTTCAGAAAGTTCAGGAGCAGTCGGTACAACTAGCAAAAGCAGCAGAGCAGGAAAGATCGGCAGAACGTGAAAAAACTCTGGCCGCAATTGTTGACAAAATGCGTCGTTCTCTGGATATTAAGACAATTTTCCAAACAACCACTCAAGAAGTGCAACATCTTTTAGATGCAGACAGAGTTGCGATCTTCCGCTTCAATGATGATTGGAGTGGAGAATTTATGGCTGAGTCAGTGGCTGAAGGTTGGGTTCAGTTAATACAGGAGCAAAAGGAAAATCCTAAAATTCCTGCAAATGTTAATCTATGTTCCATTAGAGATTTGCAAAATTCTCTAACTGATACTTATTTACAGGAAACAGAGGGCGGGCCTTTTAATAGAGGATTAGTTTATCGTACTTGCAAAGATATCTATAATTCAGGTTTTAGTAATTGTTATATTGAAGTATTAGAGTCTTATCAAGCTAGAGCTTATGCTATTGTTGCTATTTATAAGGGCAAAAAACTTTGGGGTTTGCTGGCAGCTTATCAAAATTCTGCACCCCGTGAGTGGGAAACAGCAGAGGTAGAATTATTAGCTCAAATTAGCGTTCAGTTAGGAGTAGCGCTGCAACAAGCTGAGTATGTCAAACAAGTTCAAACTCAAGCAGCAGAGTTAGCCAAAGCAACAGAACGACAAAAAGCACTGTCAATTACTATTGATAGAATTCGACAATCTCTTGATATTAATACAATTTTTCAGACGACTACTCAAGAGGTACGACAGTTACTAGAAGTTGAAAGGGTAGCTATTTATCGTTTTTATCCAGACTGGAGTGGGGAGTTTGTGGCAGATTCGATGATTGATGAATGGACTCCTATGGTTCAGACTCCTCTAGCAATTAATCCTGTAATCAGTAAACTGACTCATGCCGGTAAACTTCCTAGAAATGAAACTTTTGTGCCAATTTTGCAGGGAGAAAAACTTTGGGGATTACTGGTTGCTTATCAAAATTCTAGCCCTCGTTATTGGCAAGATGAAGAAATTAATTTGCTAGCACAGGTGGGAGTACAGTTAGGTATTGCTTTACAACAAGCTGAATTACTGGAAAAAACCCGTACCCAAACTGAAGAATTAACAAAAACTCTGCACGAGTTAAAACAAACTCAAGTGCAGATGATTCAGGGTGAAAAAATGGCTAGTTTAGGGCAGTTAGTAGCAGGAATTGCCCATGAAATTAATAATCCTGTAAATTTTATTTTTGGCAATCTGACTCATGTAGATGAGTATGCACAAAACTTGCTCACTTTGGTGAAATTATATCATCAACATTATCTTGAACCAGTTCCAGAAATCAAAAATTTTTCAGAAGATATTGACTTAGAGTTTATTATTAAAGATTTGCCTAAGATGATAAATTCTATGAATATGGGAGCTGAAAGAATTCGTCAATTAGTATTATCATTAAGAACATTTTCTCGTCTTGATGAATCTCAAATGAAAGAAGTAGACATCCATGCAGGAGTTGATAGTACCCTGTTGATTTTGCAACATCGATTGAAACTTCAAGCACAAATTCCTCAGATTAAAGTTGTTAAAAATTATGGGGATTTACCTTTAATTTCCTGTTATGCAGCTCCAATTAATCAGGTATTTATGAACCTGCTTAGTAATGCTATAGATGTATTGGAAGAAAAACTGGAAACAGATAAATTTTTTATTCCTACTATTACGATTACTACAGAAATTGATAGAGATAATCCAGGGACAGTTTTAATTAAAATTTCTGATAATGGCTTGGGAATTACTCAAGAGGTAAAAGACAAAATATTTGACCTATTTTTTACTACTAAAGATGTAGGAAAAGGAACTGGTTTAGGGCTTTCTATTAGTTATGAAATTATAGTACAAAAACATGGAGGTCAAATATTCTGTAATTCTCAATTAGGTCAAGGAACTGAATTTATTATTCAAATTCCAATTAATCAGGAGTAGGAGAGTAGGGGAGTGGGGGAGTAGGGGAGTGGGGAAGTAGGGGAGTAGGGGAGTGGGGGAGTAG